>DATCLP010000539.1:0-2845 GCA_036563855.1 Steroidobacteraceae bacterium
GTCTTGGCGGTCGCGGAGGCCATCGGCCGCAATCTGTCCGAGTACCGTGTCGTCGTCACGAAGTCGACCGTTCCGGTCGGGACAGCGGACAAGGTCAAGGCGAAGATCGATGCGACGTTGAAGGAGCGGGGTGTTTCGGTCGAATTCGATGTGGTGTCAAACCCCGAATTCCTGAAAGAAGGTGCGGCGATCAACGACTTCATGAAACCGGATCGCATCATCGTCGGTACGGACAATCCCCGCACGGCCGAATTGTTGAAGGCGCTCTACGACCCGTTCACGCGTAATCGCGAACGCATGATCGTGATGGACGTACGTTCGTCCGAGCTCACGAAGTACGCGGCCAACGCGATGCTCGCCACGAAGATCAGCTTCATGAACGAGCTTGCCAATCTTGCCGAACGCATGGGTGCCGATATCGAGAAAGTGCGGTTGGGTATCGGCTCCGATCCACGCATCGGATACCACTTCATTTATCCGGGATGCGGCTATGGCGGATCGTGTTTCCCGAAAGATGTTCAGGCGCTTGCGCGCAGTGCGAAGGAGTATTCCTTCAATGCCGAGTTGCTCGCGGCCGTTGAGTCCGTGAATAAGCGCCAGAAAGGAGTGCTGTACGAACGCATCAAGCGCTACTTCAATGGAGATCTTGCGGGGAAGACCATTGCGCTGTGGGGCCTCGCGTTTAAGCCCAATACGGACGACATGCGTGAAGCGCCGAGCCGCACGCTCATGGAGAGCTTGTGGAAAGAGGGCGCGAAAGTTCGGGCGTATGACCCAGTTGCGCGCGACGAAGCCCGACGAATCTATGGAGATCGCCCAGAGCTTATATTGGCGAGCAGTGCAATGGATGCGCTAAAAGGCGCGGATGCGCTTGCGATCGTGACCGAGTGGCAGGAGTTCCGTAGCCCCGATTTCGAGCTGATCAAGCGCGAGCTTCGCAACCCTGTCATCTTCGACGGCCGCAATATTTACGACCCCAACTTCGTGAAGCGATTCGGGTTGTCGTACTATGGGATCGGACGCGGCGACAGCGTTGCGACAGTTGCGTAGCAGGCACATTTGGCTGTTCTTGCCGCAGGCCGATCTTCGCAGCAGTCGAAATAGGCACACCAGGCGACGACAACACGAACGTTCTTCAAAGAAGAGACCGCAATGCTCATTCCGGTAATTCTGTCCGGCGGTTCAGGCACGAGGCTTTGGCCGCTGTCGCGAGAGCTCTATCCCAAGCAACTGTTGCCATTGGTGGGGAAGGGCACGATGTTGCAGGAGACGCTCGCGCGCCTGGACGGCGTGAAAGACGTTGCAGCTCCGATCGTCGTTTGCAACGAGCAGCACCGTTTTCTGGTGGCAGAGCAGTTGCGTGAGGCTGGCATCGGCCAGGCTTCGATCCTTCTCGAACCGGTTGGACGTAACACCGCGCCCGCAATTGCAGTGGCTGCAATGGCTGCAGTCACTGGAGGCGAGGGCAAGTCGAACGAAAATGCCGTATTGCTCGTCCTGCCAGCGGATCACGTGATTCGCGATGTTCGCGCGTTTCAAGCCGCGGTTGACATCGGCCGAGCAGCAGCGCTCGAAGGCAAGCTCGTGACGTTCGGCGTGGTACCCACCAAACCGGAAACGGGGTACGGGTATATCAAGCGCCAAGGCGGCAGCGGTCCAGCTTTCGGCATTGCTGAATTCGTCGAGAAGCCTGATTTGCCGACAGCCAAGAAGTACGTCGAATCCAAGGAATACTATTGGAACAGCGGCATGTTCATGTTCAAGGCGACCCAGGTGCTCGAAGAGTTGCGTGCGCTCGCTCCGGCGATCTACGACGCTTGTGCGCACGCTTTCACGGCCGCCAGGCGCGATCTCGATTTCACGCGGCTTCCAGCGAAAGAGTTCGCGGCGTGTCCGAGCGATTCGTTCGACTACGCCGTCATGGAGAAGACTCGCCATGGGGTGGTAGTGCCGCTCGATGCCGGCTGGAGCGATGTCGGCTCATGGTCGGCGCTGCATGAAGCCATTCCTGGCGACGAGCAGGGCAACGTTTGCGTCGGAGACGTCCTCGTCGAAGACACGCACGACTGTTACCTGCAATCGACGAGTAGGCTCGTTGCCGCCGTTGGACTGAAAGGACACGTCGTCGTGGAAACAAAGGATGCGGTCCTCGTGGCGCCAAAGGATCGCGTGCAGGACGTGAAGCGACTGGTCGAGAAGCTCAAGAAGCAGGGCCGTAACGAGACGTCGCTGCATCGCGAAGTATTCAGACCGTGGGGCAGCTACGACTCCATCGATGCCGGCGATCGTTTTCAGGTTAAACGATTGGTCGTGAAGCCCGGCGCGAGCATGTCTCTGCAACTCCATCATCACCGCGCCGAACATTGGATCGTAGTTTCCGGTACGGCGCGAATCACGCGCGGCGACGAAACTTTCCTGCTCGAAGAGAATCAGTCGACCTACATCCCGCTCGGGACGCGTCACCGGATCGAGAATCCCGGAAAGATTCCGTTGCACATCATCGAAGTGCAATCCGGCAGCTACTTGGGCGAGGACGACATCGTTCGTTTCGAGGATCGCTACGGAAGGGAAGGCGAGACGAACTAGCTGCGTTGCGATCGCTGTCACGCACCGGCGGATAAGAAGTATCGGAATCGATCATGAACGTTGACCAATCCCTGTCGCCCATGAAGATCGTGGGCTTCAAGGCCTACGACTACCGCGGCCGAATTCCAAGCGAGCTCAATCCGGAAGTCGCGTATCGCATCGGGCGCGCCTACGCGGAGTTTCTGAGAGCGAAGAAAGTGATCGTCGGCCGCGACATTCGGTTGTCGAGTGCCGAGTTGTGCGCAGCTCTCACGAGGGG
>DATCLP010000540.1:0-2398 GCA_036563855.1 Steroidobacteraceae bacterium
CCATCACGCCTTCTTCCTTGCCCTTGTGCGCGAGCATGGGACCGCGCACGAGATCGCCGATGGCCCAGACGTTCGGTGCATCGGTGCGGCATTCGTGGTCGACCTTCACGAAGCCGCGCTCGTCCAGCTGCACGCCGGTGCCTTCGCCGAGCAGATCCTTGGAATACGGACGGCGGCCGATCGCGACGATCACCTTGTCGACTTCGACGCTCTGTTCGCCGTTCGCATCGGAATACTTGATCTTCAAACCCGACTTCGTCTTGTCGGCGCCGCTCACCTTCGCGCCGAGCCGAATGTCGAGTCCGAGTTTCTTGAAGTGCTTGAGCGCTTCTTTACTAACGGCACCGTCGACCATGGGCAGGAACGTATCGAGCGCTTCAAGCACGACGACTTCGGCACCCAGACGCCGCCAGACGCTGCCCAGCTCGAGTCCGATCACACCCGCACCGATGACGCCCAGCCGCTTCGGAACCGCATTGAGCTCGAGCGCGCCCCACGAATCGATGACTTTGTCCCCATCGAACGGCAGCGACGGCAACTGAGTCGGCTCGGATCCCGAGGCAAGCACGACGTGCTTCGCCGTCAGCTCGCGCTTGTTGCCGTTCTTCTCTGTGACTTCGACGCGATTGGCGCTCAGGAGCTTGCCGTGCCCATGAATCGCGGTGACCCCGGCCGCCTTGAACAGGCTCGCGATGCCCGTCGTCGACGCCTTCACGATCTTCTCGCGTCGCTTCTGCATCGCCGCCAAATCGACGTCGATGTTGCCGACCTTGATGCCGTGCGCTGCGAACTCGTGCTGCGCACGATGCAGCAGCTCCGTCGACTCGAGCAGCGCTTTGGACGGAATACAGCCCGCATTCGTGCACGTGCCGCCGAAGGCGTAGGTGCCATCCTTGTTCTTCCATTCGTCGATGCAGGCGACCTTCAGCTTGTTCTGGGCCGCACGGATCGCACATGGATATCCGGCGGGACCGCCGCCGATCACGATGACGTCGAATGCTTCGGACATGGGAACTCCCTATAGGCTATGGGCTATAGGCTGTAGGCTGTAGAAAAAGACCAAGACGCAGACCGAGAACCGAAAGCTTGAGCGTAAGAAGGCGCGCCTGCGCGCGCCTCCTACGGCCTATAGCCTACAGTCTACAGCCTGCGAAGCATCAAAGCTGCAGCAACAGCCGCGCCGGATCCTCGAGCGCTTCCTTGATCGCGACGAGGAACTGCACCGATTCGCGGCCGTCGACGAGCCGATGATCGTAGGTGAGCGCGAGGTACATCATCGGGCGGATCTTGATCTCGCCGTTGACGACCATCGGACGCTCCTGAATCTTGTGCATACCGAGGATCGCCACCTGCGGCGGATTCAAGATAGGCGTCGACATCAGCGAACCGAAAACACCGCCGTTGGTAATCGTGAAAGTGCCGCCCGTCAGCTCTTCGATCGTGATCGAGCCGTCTCGCGCACGCTTCGCGTAGGAAGCGACCGCAGCTTCGAGCTCGGCGAAGCTGAGCGTCTCGGCGTTACGAATGACCGGCACCATCAGGCCGCGATCCGTCGAAACGGCAACGCCGATGTCGTAGTACTCGTGATAGACGATGTCGTTGCCGTCGATCGAGGCGTTGACGGCTGGGAACTTGCGCAGCGCTTCGATCGCGGCCTTGATGAAGAACGACGAATAGCCGAGCCGTACGCCATAAGCCTTTTCGAACTGATCCTTGTAGCGCGCGCGGATCTCGTTGACGGCGGTCAGGTCGACCTCGTTGAAGGTCGTGAGCATCGCCGCGGTGGATTGCGCCTGGATCAAGCGCTCTGCAATGCGCGCGCGCAGCCGCGTCATCGGCACGCGATGCTCGTTGCGCGAGCCGCCGACCGACGGTATTTGCACGGGCGGTGTCTTCGAAGGAGCGGGCTTTGCACTCTCCGCCGGTGCGCTCGCGCCCTCCTTCGCAGCGCTCAAGTGCTGAATCACGTCGCTCTTGCTGATGCGCCCGCCTCGCCCGGTTCCGGCGATCTGGCTTGGATCGAGCTTGTGCTCCTCGACCATGCGCTTTGCCGCGGGAGCGAGCTTCGCTGCGCTTGCAGCCCCACCGCCGTTCGACTTGGCAGCGGGCGCGGGCTTCGATTCTTCCTTCGGAGCAGCGGCGGGCTTGGACTCTGCGGCACCCTCCGTCGCCTCGAGGATCGCCAGAACTTGACCACTCGTGACCGTTGCGCCGTTCGGCACTTTCAATTCCTTGATGATGCCGGCCGAAGGCGCCGGAACTTCGAGCACGACTTTGTCGGTCTCGAGATCGACGAGATTCTCGTCGCGGCTGACCGCGTCGCCCGGTTGCTTGTGCCAGGCCACGAGCGTGGCGTCGGCCACGGACTCAGGCAGTTGAGGAACTCTGACTTCGATAC
>DATCLP010000541.1:0-4201 GCA_036563855.1 Steroidobacteraceae bacterium
GGCATCATCCCACGATGCATTACGTACGCCCTGCCCCGTTGCTCGACGGCCGGATGGTCGTCCACCTCGCTCTGCTGATCTGCTTCTTGTTGGTTGCCTCGATTGCGAGGGCCGAAGAGCAACCGGCAATTCTCTGGTCTCTCGAGGGCAAGACCAACACCGTGTACTTGCTCGGTTCGATTCATTTCTTGAAGCCCTCCGACGAGCTGCCGAAGAAATTGCGCGATGCGTACGCCGACGCCGAGCGGCTCGTCATGGAAATCGACATGGACGACCTCGACCCCTTGGAGGTTCAGCAAGCGACGCTTCAGCTCGGGATGCTTCCGGACGGCGAGACGCTCGAGTCGAACATCGGTGCCGAGAGCTACGCGAAAGTCAGCGCATACGCGCGCTCGCTCGGCTTCGAACCGATACTCCTCAACCGTTTCCGTCCGTGGCTTGCTGCGATCACTCTGATGCAGCTCCAGATCGTGAAGATGGGCTTCGATCCGAATGCCGGCATCGAGCAGCGCTTCGTGGCGCTTGCAGCCCGGGACAAGAAGGAGATCTCGGGTCTCGAAACGATACGCGAGCAGCTCGCGATGCTCGCAAGCCTACCGCCGGCGCGCCAACGCGAATTCCTGCTCTATACCGTCGAGGACATGCAGCGCGCGAGCCGCGAGATCGACGAACTGGTCTCCGCATGGCGCGCTGGAGATACAGAGGGTCTGGCGAAAATCCTGGCGGAGGGGTTCAAAGAGTATCCGGATCTGTACCGGCCTTTGACCGTCGAGCGCAATCGCAAGTGGATCGAACCGATCGAAGCGCTGCTCGACGACACCGACGACTACCTAGTGATCGTCGGCGCACTTCATCTGGTCGGCGAAGACAGCGTGATCGAGTTATTGGAGAAGAGAGGGCATCGCGTCGTGCGTCGCTAAGGGCACTGGGCGCCGGGCTCTGGGCACGAAGCGGACTCTCCGCACGGAGTCTTGATCAGGACACCGCAATCAGCGGCGGATAAACGAAAATCGCAACCAAATAGCTCGTGCAACTCCTCACCGTGAGTTCCTGTTGCAAACAAGATGGTCGCAAGTCACTGGCACTTGAACGAGAGCGCAATCCAGTCGCGTCTTTCATTCTTGCCAGGGCCCAGCGCCCAGAGCCCAGCGCCCTTTGAATCATGCCCATGTGGAAACCGCTCCTCGCCATCTGCGTCGGTGCCAGCCTCGGCGCTTTGGTGCGCTGGTGGCTGGGCGCGCACATGAACGCCGTTCTTCCAACGTTGCCTCTCGGTACGTTGGCCGCGAATTTGATCGGCGGATATCTGGTGGGTTTGGCAATCGCCTTCTTCGCGTTTCAGCCCAGCGTACCAGTGGAGTGGCGCCTGTTCGTCATCACCGGATTCTGCGGCGGACTGACGACATTCTCGACGTTCTCGGCCGAGGTCGTGACGCTCATTCAACAGCGGCAGATCGCGTGGGCCTGCGGCACTGCCGCCGTCCATCTATTCGGCTCGGTCGGGATGACGCTGCTCGGAATCGCGACGCTCGCCTGGATCAAACGCTGACCGTCAGACTTCGATCATTTCGAAATCTTCTTTCCCGGCGCCGCAGTCGGGGCAACGCCACGACAAGGGCACGTCCTCCCAGCGCGTCCCCGGTGGAATGCCGGCGACAGGATCTCCCTTCTCCTCCTCGTAGACGTAACCGCAGATCACACACATGTAAGCTTTCATCGCAGGAGGCGTCGCCGAATTCGAAAAGGACGCGCGATTAAACCGAGAAGCCCGCAGAGGGGCAAGCCTTCGCCGACGGTCACGGCAATAATTTTGCAAGCTCCGCCGGCGCCCGATTTCCGTGGAGTTCATTGCCACGGATCACCATCGCTGCGGAAACCCTTACACTGCGCGCCATTACTCCCGTGGAGCCAAAGCCGTGTCCTTGTTCACTGAAGCTGCACGTTACATTCCCGGCGGCGTGAACTCGCCCGTACGGGCGTTTCGCGGCGTCGGCGGCGAACCGATCTTCGTCGAGCGCGCCCAGGGCTCGCGGATCTATGGCGCAGACGGCCGGGCCTACATCGACTACGTCGGATCTTGGGGTCCGATGATTCTGGGTCACGCGCATCCGGACGTGATCAAAGCCGTCCAGGAGCGCGTGCCTCTCGGGCTGTCGTTCGGCGCCCCGACCGAAATCGAGACGAAGCTGGCCGCAAAGATCTGCGAGCTCATGCCGTCCATCGAGCTCGTGCGGATGGTGAGCTCAGGGACCGAAGCGACGATGAGTGCCATCCGCCTCGCGCGGGGGTTCACGGGCCGCACGAAGATCGTCAAGTTCGAAGGCTGCTACCACGGACACTCGGATTCGCTCTTGGTCAAGGCGGGTTCGGGCGCATTGACGTTCGGCGTCCCGACCTCGCCGGGCGTTCCAGCGGAGCTTGCGGCGCATACGATCACGCTCGCGTACAACGACATCGCGCAAGTCCAGCAGACGTTCAACGACATCGGACGCGAGATCGCCTGCGTCATCGTCGAGCCGATCGCCGGGAACATGAACTGCGTGCCACCGGTGCCGGGATTCCTCGAAGCACTGCGCTCGATCTGCGATCAACACGGGACGGTGTTGATCTTCGACGAGGTGATGACCGGATTTCGCGTGGCGCTCGGCGGCGCGCAAGCGCTCTACGGCATCAAACCGGACCTGACGACGCTCGGTAAGATCGTCGGCGGCGGCATGCCCGTCGGCGCATTCGGCGGCCGACGCGAGATCATGGAGCACATCGCGCCGCTCGGCCCCGTGTATCAAGCCGGCACGCTCTCGGGAAATCCGATTGCGATGGCTGCAGGTCTCGCCACGCTCGAAGCCATCAGCGCACCGGGCTTCCACGACCGTCTTGCCGCGCGCACGACACAACTGGTCGAAGGACTGAACAACGCAGCGCGCGCGGCAAACGTACCCTTCTCAACGAATCACGTCTGCGGCATGTTCGGCCTGTTCTTCACCGAAAAGTCGCCGGTCCGTTATTTCCGTGAGGTCATGGCGTGCGACGTGGAGCGCTTCAAACGCTTCTTCCACGGCATGCTGTCGGAGGGCATATATCTCGCGCCGTCGGCGTTCGAGGCCGGATTCGTATCCAGCGCTCACACGGAAGAAGACATCGAGAAAACGATCGAGGCGGCGGCGAAAGTCTTGCGCGCTCTCTGATCGCCTGGTCGGCGAGCGTCACGTCCCGCAGCACGCACGCACCTCACCGCTTCTGACTAGAAGCGGTAACTCAGGCTCAGCGTGCCGACATAGAAATCCGAGTACTCGTTCGGATAGCCCTGATTCGCCGGTGGCGGCGGCGGATTGTATTCGCCAGGAAAATCCTTGTTGCGAACGAGTCGATCCGCGTACCTCGCTTCCAACGACAAGTCGAAGCTCGGGATCACGTCCCGCCATTGCAGACCTAGTCCAAAGTAATAACCGTGCGCGGGCGATCTCGCATCGTATCGAGCCGCACCCATGAATGCCCCGAATGCCACCGGGTTCTCGAATCGATACCGAAAGTCGAGCACACGAATGGCGATGAGCGAGTTTCCTTCGACGTCGTCGAGCTCGAGGCGCACGCCGATGTCGGAGCGCATCGTCAGGCGTCTGCGCGCGCCGATACCGATGTGCACGCCTGTCGACCTGAATTCCTGTTCCGGAGTCGCGCCGTCGGAAATCGCGTAGTCGCGCACGATGTAGCTGCCTCCGGCCTCGACAAAGCGTTCCGTGGTCGGCGACGCATCGTACGACTCATCGATCGCCGAACCGGAATACCGTCGCGAATTCTGCGAATAGCGAATGAAGCCGCTCAGGCGCGCGAAGTCATCGCCGTACACGTCCTTGCCTGCATCCAACTGTCCGCCGACCGTCATGGCCGCGAACGGCATCGAATATCGCAGACTGACTGCGTGCGCTCGACGATAGTCGTATGCCGTATATGGTTGCTTCGCTGTCGTGCGGTACCGCAGCTCCAGCTCGCCGCCCCATGTCGGTTCCCATGCGAGCTTCAGCATGTGACTCTCGCCGGCAACGTTGTCGTCCGCAAGCCGCTGGTCGGCCCCCCAGTGTCCCAGCACGCGCCCCTTGTACGTCATGCCGTCGCCATAGACGCCGTGAACGTACCAATTCGTTTGCCATTCTGAAAATTCGTATGTGAGCTCGAAATGACGCCATAGCCGCGGAAAATGAAT
>DATCLP010000542.1:0-7663 GCA_036563855.1 Steroidobacteraceae bacterium
GGCTATATCCGCCCCGACCTCGGACCCGACCGTTCCTTCCGCGCCGATTTGAAAGTCGAGGTGGTAGGCGTGCCGCGGAGATTCGGCGCGGTTGTCCCGTACGCGCACGACGGCGAACACTGCCGACACGAATACGACAGCAAACAGAATCAACAACGCGTACGGAAACCTGCGAGCTGATTTCGCAACAGGCTCCTGCGGTTTCCGTTCTAGGAATCGGGGCACGTATCCGCCCCGGGGCAAGCTCACTAGGATGGGATCGGTTGCTCCCTCCGAACCATAGTAGGCTTCGAGACGATTGCGCAGCCGCGATGCCTCGACACGCGCGATCGGGTCCATCCGGGGATCGAACGATTCGTTACGGCCGAGAACATCCACTCCCAGCGTGTATTCCTTGATCGAGTCTGAGCGCCCGGCAAGTGTCTGCTCGACCAAATAGCGCAGCAGCGCGCTCGAGCGTTGGGCGTTGCGAAAGTTCTCGCTCGCTAGAATCCTGGCGAGCTGCTCACGAACCTCAGCGGCGGTGGGCTTTTGCTCGGCACCGTCCATCATTGCGCGACCGTAGCAAGTGTTTGATATTCCTGGTGTACGTACCGTGACGTAGCCGTTTCGTGCTTCTCAGACGGCTCTGCGCCGCGCATTGGTTGCGGTCTGTTCGCACAGGAGTCGGCTGTATGTCTGACGCCCTCGCCGCACCGATTGTCCGGGATCACCCTCGCCATTTCTACCTGAGCATGGGACTGCTATTGGTTGCTCTGCTCTTCGCATCGTTCGGAGACAAGTACTTTTGGCGGGCGCTGACGGATCTGCCTTCGTTGCGCATGCATATTCAGATCCACGCGCCGCTGTTCACAAGCTGGATCGTCTTGTTCACGATCCAGGCGGGTTTGATGGCCAGCGACAGGGTAGCGCTGCATCGAAAGTTAGGTTTTGCGGCATTCGCTCTCGCGTCGCTCATCGCCGTTGTCGGCATGTACAGCGCAATCGAGGGCGCCCGCAACGGTCACAATCCCGGCGCCCCGAATCCGCTCGTTTTCATGATCGTTCCGGTTGGCGACATTCTGTTGTTCACGGGTTTCGTCGCGGCGGGTGCAATTCTTCGCCGGCGACGCGAGCTGCACAAACGTCTCATGCTGCTGGCAACGATCGGTGGATTTGCGTGGCCGATGATCGTGCGTTTGCCCTTCGCAGCAGGTCAGCCCCTGGCGATGCTCGCCGTGCTCACAACGCTGGTGCTCATGAGTCCGCTGCGCGACCTACTTGTCCACCGTCGAATCCACCCGATCGACCTCGCCGGCGCAATCATCATCATCGCTTCCGTGCCCGCGCGGCGCGCTATCGGCATGACCGATGCCTGGCAAGGTCTCGCTAGCTGGCTCGTGGGGTAGCCGATTGCCTCGCTCGAGCGATGCGCGCCCAAAAAAATCACTCAACTTCTTGGGTTTCGAGCTCCTGCCCTAACAAGACGCAGACTTCAATGATGTTTCTGCGCAGAGGTTCTTCGACACGATTAATTGCACGAGTCGTCGCGAAAATCCAGATACTCACCTTTGGTAAGCGCACATCGATGGATCGATGACACCACCCTTGTTGTATACGCAAGAATCTGATCTGCCTCACGAAACGAGGTAAGACTACGTCATCTCGAGACTTGCGCGCCGCGCAGAGCCGGGTGTTCCGGCGCGATTCTCAACTTTCGCTCTTACGACGAGCGCTTGTAGCGCCCAATGTATTCCGGACCTCATACGTCAACGCCACCATGCCATTCTTGTACGCCTTGACCTCGGCAAGGTGCAGTGCGATGTCTTTGTCGAGGTTCTCGAAGAATGAAATGCCTTCGCCGATCAGGATCGGCAGGATGGAATAGCGGATCTCGTCGGCGAGTCCGCGTCGCAAGCATTCTCCGGCGAGCGAACCGCCGCCGACGATCCAAATGCTTCTGTACCGAGGCCGCAATCGATCGTTGATGAGCGTCGCGAAATCACCCGAGTAGAGCTCGACGCTGTTGCGCGTTCGCGGCAGATCGCGTGTCGTGAGGACGAAAGTAGGTTTGTCGCCGTACGCCCAGCCGAAGCCTTTGGCTTCGAAGTCGAGCGCGGTTTCGTACGTCTTCGATCCCATGACGTAGCAGTCGATGGTTTTGAGAAACGCCTCGACGAACGCGGGATCCATGCTCTCTCCGGCCGCGAATTCGTCCGAGGTCTCCATCCAATCGACGCGTCCATCTTTGCGCGCAATATAACCATCGAGGCTCGCTGCCATGTGGATCGTGACGCGCGAATCGGCCGATGTCATCGTCGCCCCCTCGCCTGCTGCATCGAATACGCCCACGAACTGCACGGCGGGCAGCTCGCCATGGAGGAGCGCGACGGCGATGGTTCCGTCGCGCTCACTTGGTTAGTCTAAGCTTGATCCGGAATCTCCGCTTCAACCAGAAGCGCGAGCAACGTCAGCGATTCCTGCCAGCCAAGGTAACAGGCCTCGAGCGGAATGACCGACGGTAATCCTTCTTGCGTGATGTTCACTTCCACGCCCACGGACACCGGTCGAATCACGACCGTCGTGACCATTTCGCCGGGCAGGTTCGGATCGTCGAAGCGATCCGTGTAGCGAATGAGCTCGTTCGGTTTCAGCTCCACGTAGGTGCCGCCGAACGAATGCGACTGGCCGGTCGTGAAGTTCGTAAACGACATCTTATAAGTGCCGCCTACTCTCACGTCGGCATGATGCACCTTGCCGGTGAAGCCATGGGGCGGCAGCCACTTCACCATTGCATCCGGATCGAGAAAGGCACGATAGACGCGCTCGGGCGTGGCACGAAAGACGCGATGCAGTCGAACTGTGTTGGTTGCCATGCGGTGCTCTCCAAGAAAATGCGTTCGCGTCCCAAGGAACGTACGAGCGTGGCCGGAACCGACAAGGGGGCGTGACTCGTGACTCGCAGGGATTCTACGCCCGCTAGGCGTTCAAATGGGCCGTGAGGGCCATGAGGTGACAACAAGAACAGGAAGCCCCTTGCAAACACCACCAGATTCGGACTTCTATTCGCTACCTACGGAACTTGACGACTCACGAATCACCAGTCACGAGTCACGAATCACTGCGCAAATACTGCGAGATGCGCTCGACGTCTGCCAAGACAAAGCTCGCGCTTGCGACGGCTATCGTCGGCTTCGCCGTGACATGCGGCGCCCGCGAGCTCTTCGGGTGGTGGCGCGGCGAACCGGTTCTGCAGAACACGCCGCCTCAGACCGAGTTCATCGCAGCTCGTTGGCACTTCAGCACGAACGGCGCGATCGGACACATGGGCTGGGCCCATAACTACCCCTATTCCGACCAGAATCTGAATCGCTTTCTCGATCGCACGACGGGATTGGATGTGGACCTCATGTCCTATCGCATCGTTTCGCTCGCAAGCGACGAGGTATTCGATTACCCGTTCGCTTACGTGTCGGAACCTGGCGAAATGGAGTTGAGCGAGAAAGAGGTCGAGAACTTGCGCGAGTACCTGATGCGCGGCGGATTCGTACTCGTCGACGACTTCGACGGCCCGTGGCAATGGGAGCAATTTCGATCGCAGATCAGGCGCGCGCTTCCCGATTGGGACCTCGTGCCGGTTCCGGTCGACCACCCCGTCTTCCAGATGATCTTCCATCTGGAAGACCTGCAAGGCATGGCCGAGTACGTGCCCGGCGGCGAAATCACCTATTACGGCCTCATCGACGACCGCGGCAACGTCGTCATGCTCGCAGGGCACAACAACGATCTCGCGAACTTCTGGGAGTGGTACGAGCTACCTTCGATGCCGCTCAAACCCGCGGCCGACGCTTTTCGGGTCGGCGCGAATGCAGTGATCTACGCGCTGACGCACTGAGCGCTTGCGCGCTCGGTGCGTCAGCGAGGCTGTGGTTGTAGGCTGTAGAACTTCGCTTCGCGCCTGCTACTTCATTCTCAGAATGACGACGTCGTCGGCGCCAACCGGCTTGGTCGCGGCACGAAGCTTCGCAACTTGCTCGGCCGTCACTTCTCTGGCCCGCTTCGGCGAATTACCCCAAGAGGTGCGGATGAAGGTCACGACGTCTGCGACTTGCTGATCCGACATCAGCGCGTAGAACGGCGGCATGTCGAACGTCTCGACGTGTCCTTGCGTCACGAGGCGCAGCGAGCCGTTGATCGTGAGATTGATCAGCGACTCCGGCCGCGGATCGAGCACGACCGGATTGCCGGCAAGCGGCGGCAGCATCTTCACGCCAGCACCGCGACCGTCGAAGCCGTGGCACGACGCGCAATACTCGTAGTACGGCTGCGCACCGCGCTTGCTGAAGTCGAAGGCCATGAGCTCTTTCGTCGTCGTGTCGTCGTACTCGTAGGGCCTGACCGACTTCTCTTCCTTCGGCGGCAGCGACTTCAAGTACATCGCCATCGCATTCAGATCTTCATCGGTCCAGTACTGCGAACTGCTGTTGATCACTTCGACCATCGTGCCGAACGCAGTACCGAAACGATTTTTCCCTCTCTTCATGAACTCCGTGATGTCGTCCACTTCCCAGCGGCCCAGACCGGAATTGATGTCGCCGTTCAACGCCGGCGCGGACCAGTGATCGAGAACCGCACCGGCGAGGAAGTCCGAGTCGTCCTCGTCCATGCCCTTCTCCTGGAACAACAATCCGCGGGGAGTGTGGCATGCACCGCAGTGGCCCAGACCCTGAACCAGATAGGCACCGCGATTCCATTCGGCACTTTGGTCGTCCTCAGGCTCGAACGGATCGTCGTCGAGGAAAAGGAAATTCCAGATCGCAAGGAGCCACCGCGCGCTCAACCAGCCGGAGGTCTCTTCGGGCTTGTTCGGCTGCTTGACCGGCTTTACTTCCTTCATGAAGAAGTCGTACAGCGCGCGCATATCCGCTTCGGAAATTTTTGCGTACGACGGATATGGCATTGCGGGATAGAGCCGATGCCCGTCCTTCGCGATGCCCTTGCGCATCGCGCGATCGAAATCCTCGAACGTGTAGTTGCCGATTCCCGTCTCTGGATCGGGGGTGATGTTCGTCGAATAGATGTACCCGATCCGCGGCACCTCCATCTTCAGTCCGCCGGCGAATGGCTCGCCGCCGGGAACGGTATGGCAGGCCACGCAGTTGCCGACTCGGGCGAGGTACTCGCCTTGCGACATCCCATCGACGTCCGCGAGCGCAACGGGACCAGCCGCCAGAACGAGCAAGCCGAGAATCGCAGAGGAGAATTTCATCGGTCCCCCAAAGTCCTTGTTGTAGTTGGCGCCCGAGTCTAAATGACAGGGATCGGGCCATTCAATTCAATGAGGGCGGCATTGACGTATCCTCACGGTCGCACCGACCGCCGCGGCGCTATCCTGCGGTGTGCTCAGATGGCGCCGATCGCCGGAATGCGGTGGCATATCCCGACATCGACACCGTCAAGCCAAGCAAGAACTGCTCTAGTAGCTATGGAGGGGGTTCGATGAACGCCGATTTCAGCTCACTCAGTCGTCGTCAGTTCATCCTTGCGGCCGGCCTTGCGCTCGCCGTCGTTCCCATGACCGGACGGGCCGCTTCGAGTACGCGGAAAATGAAGATCGGCATCATCGGCTCCGGCAATGTCGGCAGCGCGCTCGGGTCCGTGTGGATCAAAGCCGGTCATTCCGTGATGTTCTCATCGCGCAATCTCGAAGACGACAAAGCGCTCGCCGCGAAGCTCGGTCCGAACGCAAGCGCAGGCACGCCGGAACAAGCCGCCGAGTTCGGCGAAGTGCTCCTATTTGCTGTGCCGTACCGTGCGCTGCCGGAATTGGGAAAATCGCTGGCCAAACATCTCGAAGGCAAAGTCGTCATCGACGCCTGCAATCCCTACCCGAACCGCGACGGCGAGATTGCCAACTGGGCACGCGAGAAGGGTGCAGGACTTGCGTCGGCCGAATTGCTTCCCGGTGCACGCATCGTCCGCGCGTTCAATGCGGTCGGTGCCGCACGCATGCGAGTCGTGCACGAGGACCCGGGCAAGATCGGCATGCCGATCGCCAGCGACGATCCGCAAGCCGTCGAGATTGCCTCGCCGCTCATTCGCGACATCGGTTTCGAGCCGGTGCTGATCGGCGGCCTCGACAAGGGCAGGCACCTGATTCCCGGCTCGCCGCTTTCGGGCGAGCGCTCGCCGGAAGAAATTCGTAAGATCGCCGCGACGCTGTGATCCTGTGTGACATCGCCGCCTGAACGTACGCTCGTCCTCATTCCCGGCCTCGTCTGCGACGAGGCCGTTTGGGCGGCGCAGGTCGCCGCGTTCGCAAAAGACTATCAAGTGCTGGTCGTCGACCACGGCGAGTTGGATTCGCTCGCAGCGATGGCGGATCGCGTTCTCGAGCAAGCGCCCGAGCGATTCGCCGTGGCCGGCCATTCGATGGGCGGACGTGTTGCGCTCGAAATCGTGCGAAGAGCGGGCGAGCGTGTGTCGCGACTCGCGCTCCTCGATACCGGATTCGAGGCGCTCGCACCGGGACCCGCCGGAGTAAACGAAATCGAGAAGCGCCATGCGCTGCTTGCAATCGCCAGACAGCAAGGAATGCGCGCAATGGCCGTCGAATGGGCGCGCAACATGGTGCACCCGGATCGCCTCAACGATGCTGCGCTGATGAATGCGATCTACGACATGGTCGCACGCAAGACACCCGAGCAATTCGCGGCGCAGATCCGTGCCCTGCTCGCTCGGCCGGACGCCAGGGAAGTTCTAGCGGCAATCCGCTGCCCGACGCTCGTGCTGTGCGGGCGGCAGGACGCGTGGGCACCCTGGGCAAGACACGAAGAGATCGCGCGTCGGATCGCAAACAGCACTTTGGTCGGCATCGACCGCTGCGGACACATGGCGCCGATGGAGCAACCTGACGCCGTGACTTCTGCACTGCGCACCTGGCTGACCGATCGCTAGCGTCGCCGCGATTTCCGCCGCCTCCATCCCCGCATTGCAGCATATCGACATTGCGGCGAACACGACTTCGCGCCTGCCTTGCGGGCATGCACGATGAGCTCGCTGGAAGGATCATCGAGCCAAAGTTCGCGGCTCGAGCATCGCATCCGCCGTCATCGATCCCGGTCGAATTCACTAGGACATACGGGGGTTCGAATGGGCAACACGATCGGAGCGACACAGTCGACGCGTATTTTGCTGCTCGCGAGCGGCATCGCTGCAGCACTCGGCGCACAGGCACAGACGCAAGTGCGCGGGCTCGAACAGGTGATCGTCACCGCGCGCAGAGTCGAAGAGAACTTGCAAGAGACGCCGATTGCGGTATCTGCATTCTCTGGAAGCGCGCTGGAAGACCGCCAGGTCTTCAGCACCGAGGTGCTCGATCAGGTCGTGCCGAATCTGCAGTTCGCGAACAACGCGCCGTTGGCCGGCAACAACTCGTCGTCGCAAGTGTTCATTCGCGGCATCGGCCAGACCGATCCCACCTCCACCGTCGATCCCGGCGTCGGTCTCTACATCGACGATGTGTATATCGGCAATGCCGTGGGAGGCACGATGACGTTGCGCGATATCGCGAACGTTCAAGTGCTACGCGGCCCGCAAGGCACGCTGTTCGGCCGCAACACGATCGGCGGTGCAATCTTGCTCACGACAACGACGCCCGGCGATGAGTTCGGCGGTACGGTAC
>DATCLP010000543.1:0-2895 GCA_036563855.1 Steroidobacteraceae bacterium
ATCTACTGCTGACGCTCGATGATCTTTATCGAAATTCCCACAACATCTCGGTTCGGGGCCTGACCGAAGAAGATGTCGGCCACATTCTCGACAGCTGCGACAAGGCTCACACGCTCGGCATCTCTGCTCGCGAGATCCTAGAACTCACCAATGGCAATCCATTCTTCATCGATGAAATCCTTCGTGCGGACATCGCAACGAGCAAACCATCCGCACCCACGTCGTCGCGAATTGCATTGCGCCTTCCGAAAAGTGTTCGCCACGCGATTAGGACGCGGCTCAACGTCTTGGACCGGCGTGCCATCAAGGCGCTCGAGACTGCCGCTGTTGTTGGACGTGAGTTCGAACCCTCCATCGTGGCGGCCGCCATCGGTCGCCCCGTCATAGAACTCCTACACGACCTCGAGGAACCTTGCCGATTGGGGATGATCGTCGAAGATGGCCGCGACCGCTTCCAATTTCGGCACACACTGATTTGCGAGGTTCTTTATGAGAGCATTGCCCCAGCGCGACGACTCCAACTCCATCACGATGTCTACGTCGCGCTCAATGCGCTTTCACGCTCCGACCCGGATCGCTATGCGTCCCAACTGGCGCATCATTCATTGTCCTGCGCTTCGCTGACCCAAGATGGTGCGTTCGTTGAGCACGCAGTTCGGGCAGCGCGTCGGGCGATGTCGAACATGGCGTTCGAAGAAGCCGTTGCAATCTACGAGCGAACGCTTGACGCACTGCCTTACGCACCAATCGATGAACGGAGAAGATGCGAGATCCTCCTTGCCCTGAGCGAGGCACGCGATTGGGCTTCCGATAACATGGGGGCACGATCGGCCGCTGAAGATGCCGCAGCTATTGCGCGACGATTGACGGACACACAACTTCTCCTCCGAAGCGCCCTCAGCGTCGGAGCTGCCGAGGCCACGAAATTTACGGCTGGATCACGTTGCAGCACCGCTACAGATCTGCTCACGGAGTGCCTCGAAATCGTTTCTACAGACGATTTCATTGCTCGTTCGCGACTGCTCGGACGCCTCGCGCTGAGTAGCTCTCCACCCCAATCCACTTCGGAGCGCCTTCAGCTGAGCGGCGAAGCCGTTCGATTGGCAAGAGCCTCCGGCGACTTCGAGACGTTGGCACTCGCTCTCGTCGCGCGACACGCTGTGCTCTTTGGACCAGACCATCACGAAGAGCGATGCGCGATTGCAGAGGAGCTTCGGAACCGCGCAGCGGCAGCTAGAGATCGTCAATTCGAGATGCGTGCCTATGCGCTGCAGATCATTAATGCCTATGAGCTAGGAGACATCCGAGCGGCAGACCTAGCCATTCACTCTCATCTTCAGTTGGCGACCCAAACAGGCGACCCCTTCGATCAGTGGTGCTCCATTGCCTGGCAGGGAATGCGCTGGGCCCTGGAGGGGCGCTTTGACGCCGCATTGCGCTGCGCCGAGAACGCAGCCAACCTAACCAATCGAACTCAGGGAATTCAGAGCTTCGATTTCAACGGGCCAACTGTTTATCTCGGCCACGTACTCCTTAATCGCCTTGCGCAGGGCGAGGATATTTCGGTCGAGGTCGTCGAAGAATACCGCGCGCGATATCCGGAAGTGACGGCTTGGCGCACGGCACCGCTTTATGCCTTCGTCTGCACGCGACGGGTCAACGAGGTTCGACTCGAGCTTGAAACGATCGCAAAGCACGACTTTCTCGATTTCGAACGCAACGGCACCTGGCTACCTGGTATGGCGTTCGTAGCTGAAGCTATCGAGTTGGTAAGCGATCGCGAGAAGGCAAATAAGCTGTACTCGCTGCTTCTTCCGCATCGAGCTCTCAATGTGGTCATTGGGCTCGTTTGGTGTCTTGGCTCAGCGGAACGTTTCCTTGGTCTTCTTGCAGCCACCCTTGGACGTTGGGACGATGCAGCAAGGCACTTCGAGGCTGCGTTAGCCATGAACTCTCGCATGGGTTCTCGGCCCAACATCGCTCTTACCTCGTACGATTACGCGCGACTTATGCCGACTGTAGACCGTGAGGCGCACGCGAAAGCCATCGCGCTCACCGAGGAAGCCCTGCGGATCGCACGCGATATCGGCATGAAGCGCCTCGCACGCGAGGCCGAGGAGCTGCGCCAGCGCCTGCTCAAGGCCGCCGCGCGGACTGGAGTGCCAGCCGCGCCGAATTCGCCGCTCCCTCAGCTCACGAAGGAAGGCGAGATCTGGGTCCTCACCTGCCGCGGCGAGCGTATGCTGCTCAAGGACTCGAAGGGCCTACACTACATTGCCGAGCTCCTTCGCCACCCCGGCGACGAGCTGCATGTCCTCGAGCTGGTGCGGATCATGGCGCCGCCGCCCGCGGAAGGCGTTTACGACGAATCCCTGGAAGCCAGGGACGCGGCTTTCGAGGCCGAGATCGTCGACGCCCGCGCTCGACGCGCCTACAAGAATCGCATCGCGGAGTTGACACGCGACCTGCGGCGAGCCGCCGCGGAGGGGAACCCAGAGCTGGCAACGAGCCTGAGGCAGGAACTCACCGCACTGCGCGAAGAGAAGCGCCGCGTCCTGGGCCTAGGCGACCGACCGCGTCGTAGCGGCGACGCAGAGCGCGCCCGTATCAACGTAACCCGCACGATCCGCCTCGCGCTCGCGCACATCCTCGACGTCGCCTCTTCGGTCGGCATGCACCTCGCGCGCAGCATCCGTACGGGCGAGTTCTGCAGCTACGTGCCGGAGGGCACGGCGGAAAACAGCTTCGTGGCGCCGCCGCTCACCGCGGGATCAGCACCAGCGCCCGCCCCGATCCCCTGAGCTGAATGATCAGCAGCAGGTCGCCGCGGTCATTGATGTCCGACAGCGTCTCGATGCTGCCGATGATGCCGCCGCTGAACTCCGAGCCGGTGCG
>DATCLP010000544.1:0-2199 GCA_036563855.1 Steroidobacteraceae bacterium
GTCGAGCTCGTCGCGAATCTCTTTCTCGGACCACTTCGCACCGACGTGAACCGGAATCGTGAGGAGCTTCTCGAGCCCCGGCGTCGGTCGGCTCGCAAGCTCCTTTTGACGCGCGAACACGTCGACTTGGTGATAGTGCAACGCATGCAGCGTCGCCGCGGTCGGGCTCGGCACCCAAGCGGTCGTTGCGCCCGCCTGCGGATGCGCGATCTTCTGTACAAGCATGTCGCCCATGCGATCGGGCGCCGCCCACATTCCCTTGCCGATCTGTCCGACGCCGGTAAAGCCGCACTCAAGACCGATGTTCACGTTGCGATCCTCGTAGGCCTTGATCCACTCCGAGGACTTCATGTCGCCCTTGCGGATCATCGGGCCCGCGCGCATCGAGGTATGGATTTCATCGCCGGTGCGATCGAGGAAGCCGGTGTTGATGAAGACGACGCGATGCTTCACGGCTTCGATGCAAGCAGCGAGATTCGCCGATGTGCGGCGCTCTTCGTCCATCAAACCGACCTTCAGCGTGTGACGCGGCAAGCCGAGGATGTCTTCGACTGCATCGAACACGCGATTCGCGAAATCGGCTTCTCTCGGCCCGTGGATCTTCGGCTTGACGATGTAGATCGAGCCAGTGCGGCTGTTGCGGAAACGGCCGAGCCCTTTGAGGTCGTGCATCCCGATCAGGGAAGTGACCAACGCATCGAGCAGGCCCTCTGGTGCTTCGGAACCGTCGGGCAATCGAACCGCAGGCGTCGTCATGTGGTGGCCCACGTTGCGCACGAACAGGAGCGAACGCCCCGGCAACGTGAACGGTTTGCCGGACGGATCGAGCCATTCGCGGTCGCCGTTGAGCTTGCGCGTCATCATGCGACCGTCCTTCTCGAACGTCGCTTCGAGCGTTCCCTGCAACAAGCCGAGCCAATTCGAGTAACCGGCCGTCTTGTCCTCTGCGTCCACCGCTGCAACGGAATCTTCGAGATCGATGATCGTGGTGAGCGCCGCTTCGAGAATGACGTCGGCGATTCCAGCCGGATCGGTGCTGCCGACGGGATGCTTGCGATCGATTTTGAGCTCTATACCGAGCCCGTGGTGACGGAACAAGAGGCCGCTCGGATTCTCGGGATCCCCGCGATAGCCCGCGAACAGCTCGGGCGACTTGAGCGCAGGCGACAAGGCGCCGTTCACGACCTTGTAGCCCGTGACGTCCGCGTGCTTGCCGCTCGCGAGCGGCACGGCTTCGTCGAGAAATTCTTTCGCGCGCGCGATCACCTGCGCTCCGCGTTCCGGATCGTAGCCGCCCGGCTTCGGCTTACCCGGCAGTGCGTCGGTTCCGTACAGCGCGTCGTACAAACTGCCCCAACGCGCATTTGCGGCATTGAGCACGAAACGGTCGTTCAACGCCGGCACGACGAGTTGCGGCCCGGCCATCTTCGCAACTTCGTCATCGACGTTCTTACTCGTGACTTTGAACGGCGCAGGTTCGGGAGCGAGATAGCCGATCTCGCGCAAGAAGGACTCATACGCCTGCATGTCTTTCGGCACACCAGGTTGTTGCATGTGCCATTCGTCGATCTTCGCTTGCAGGCGATCGCGCTCGGCGAGCAGCTGCCGATTCTCAGGTACGAACTTCGCAAACAACTCCGCCAGCCCGCTCCAGAAGCGTTCCGGTGTGACCCCCGTACCCGGCAATGCTTTCTGCTCGATGAACGCGGCAAGCGGGGCCGCAACTGAAAGACCAGCGCGCGTTTGCATATCAGTCATGATCGTCGTGAATCCTTGGGTTCTGTGCGGGGGGCGGCATAGTACCGTGCCGCGCGCACGATCCCCAAGCCTTCGAGCAGCGTTCACTCACAACTGACGGATACAAGTGTCTGCAGATTCCGTTCTGCAGCGCACTCCTCGTCGGTCAGCACCTCACATATATATGTATGACGATTCCGCGGTGCGCCCGGCTTTGCGGCGGCGCCACGAGCGGAAGTCCTCAGTTCTCGAGCCCTGGAATCGGCATCAACGGCATCACCTCTACCGCTTCACCCGGAAAGATCGTGAAGTGCGGATGATTTACGAACAACCTCGCCGCTGCTTCGTGAGATTCCGCCTCGACGATGGTGTAGCCGGCGATCGCATTTGCGATATCCGAAATGCCGTCATTCGATATTCGTTTCGTCTTACCGACCGGGCAGCCTGGATCGACGATCGCCG
>DATCLP010000545.1:0-2157 GCA_036563855.1 Steroidobacteraceae bacterium
TCCGAGACCGGCGGCAAGAGGATGATGCCGTCGAGCTTCTGCCGGCGGATGAGATCGTGAATGTCCTCTTCGAACTGCGGGCTGTGGCGATCGCAGGGATGGACGACGAGCTCATAGCCCTTGCTGCGCAGCGCGGCGAGCGCACCTTCCTGAATATTGATCACATACGGCGCATTGGGATTGTCGTACACCAACCCGACGCGGAACGATCGCCGAAACGCCAACCCGCGCGCTTGCGGATCGGGCGTGTAGCCAACGCGCTGCATGATCTGTGTGACGCGCGCGCGCGTCTCCTCGCGCACGAACGGCGATTCGTTGATCACGCGCGAAACGGTTTTCTTGGAAACGTTCGCGAGCCGTGCGATGTCGTTGATCGTGTGTTTGCGCTCTAATGCATCGCCGCGTGCGGGCACCCTGACCCGTTCCTGCCCCGCCGCCGAGCTGCCGGCCGATACGTGCGTCTGAACCGGTTCCCGTCTCTTGGCGGTGCGACGCGCGCCTTTCTTTCTCGCTTTTTTCGGCATATGACCCGAAGACCCTCGCCGCTATCGGTCGAGCAGCATACCGCGTACCGCGTTGACAGACACCGGTGTCGCCCGGGGATTAAGATGCCGAGCCTTCCGGAGGATGCCCTTGATCAAGCTCAGCAACGCCGCGCTATCGGAGCTCAGGTGCCGCGGCATCGCCGTTCCCGCTTATGACCGCGCCGCCGTGCAATCGGGCGTCGTTCATTTCGGGCCGGGTGCGTTCCATCGCGTGCATCAGGCTTGGTATTTCGAGCGCGCGCTCGCACACGATGCACGCTGGGGCATCTGCGAAGTCGCGCTGCAAACGAGCAACGTGCGCGATGCGCTCGCGCCGCAGGACGGCCTGTACACGCTCGCGATTCTCGACGTCGAGCGCCGCTTCGAGATCGTCGGCTCGATCCGCGAGCTACTCGTCGCCCGCGAATCGCCGTCGGAGGTCATTCGCCGTCTGGCGGATCCACGCACGAAACTGATCACCGCCACGGTCACGGAGAAGGGCTATTGCTTGCGCAGCGACGGTTCTCTGGATGCGGCGCATCCCGATATCGCGCACGACCTTACCCATCCGGATACCCCGCGCAGTCTGATCGGTTTTCTCGCGGCTGGATTGCGCGCTCGTCGCGCAAACGGACTTCCGCCGCCTACCATCGTGAGCTGCGACAACCTCACCGAAAACGGCCGACGCTTGCGGCGCGGCGTGCTCGAGTTTTGCGAGCGGATCGATCCTGAGCTCGCGGCTTGGATTGCCGGCGAAGTCGCCTTCCCTTCGAGCATGGTCGACAGCATCACGCCGGCCAGCGACGATGCTCTGCGCGCGCTCGTCGCCGAGTCGATTGGCGTCGAAGATCGTTGGCCAGTTCAGCGTGAAGCGTTCACGCAATGGGTCATCGAGGATGATTCGCGAGGCCCTCAACCGGACTGGGCAGCCATGGGCGTCACGATCACTGACGACGTGCGCGGTTTCGAGCGGGCGAAGCTGCGCTTACTGAATGGTGCGCATTCCACGCTGGCTTATGTCGGAAGTCTTGCCGGCTATGTCACCGTCGCAGAGGCGATGCGCGACAACACGCTGTATGAGCTCATTCGCGGCATGATGTTCGAAGACATCGTCCCGACCCTGCACGCACCGCGCGGTCTCGATCTTCAGGCGTATATCGAATCGGTATTGCGGCGATTCCGGAATCCGGCGATCCGTCACAGGCTCGCACAAATCGCCTGGGACGGCTCGCAAAAGCTGCCCTTTCGTCTGCTCGGCACGATTGGGGATCGCCTGACGCAAGGCGCATCGATCGCCCGGCTCGCAATCCCGATCGCCGCATGGATGCAATTCATCCGCCGCAAAGCATTGAAAGGAGAACGCGCCACCGATCCGCTCGCTGAGGAACTGTTTGCGATAGGCACAAGCACAACCGGCAGCGCCACTGACGTCGATGCATTCCTCGGGCTCGAGAAAATGTTTCCACGCACGCTGGCCTGCAATCAGGCGTTGCGCGCGGCTATTCGACGCGCCTACGTCACGCTCAGCGAAGTGGAATCGCCCGAGACACTGGCGAGAGTGAGTAGTGAGTGGTGAGCCGTGAGTGGTCTGTTTCGCGGCGCGAGAGCCGGGACTCGCGACGGCAGTACTTAC
>DATCLP010000546.1:0-4494 GCA_036563855.1 Steroidobacteraceae bacterium
GGTCTACCGTGGACGCCGCAAGGGCGCGGCAAGCACTGCGGACCTTTCGCCCAAGGCCATTCGCGAAACCGTGGCAAAAGCAGTCAGCATCGCTGGCTTTACGGCAGAGGATGAGTTCGCCGGCTTGCCCGACCCAGACACGATCGCACGCGACATCCCGGATCTGGATCTTTGCCATCCCTGGAACATCGAGGCCGACGAAGCGCGGGATCTCGCAGTGGCCTGCGAAGCAGCCGCGCTCTCGTTCGACAAGCGCATCGCGAATTCCGAAGGCGCAACGTTATCGAGCCATCGCGGCCTGCGCGTGTTCGGCAACACATTGGGTTTTCTCGCCGGATATCCCAGCACGCTGCACAGCTTGAGCTGCGTCGTCGTTGCGCAAGAGAACGGCGACATGCAGCGCGACTATTGGTACAGCTCGGTGCGCGATTGGCGCGAGCTCGAAAGCGGCGAGTCGATCGGCAAACACGCAGCAATGCGCGCGCTACGCCGCTTGCATGCGCGCAAGCTCGCGACCACGACCGCTCCTGTGCTCTTCGTCCCTGAGCTCGCTCGCGGCTTGATCGGTCATTTCTTGAACGCCGTGCGGGGCGGCAGTCAGTATCGCCGCGCATCGTTCCTACTCGGCGCAGCCGGACAGCAAGTCTTTCCGGAATGGATGCAGATCTCCGAGCGTCCGCACATCAAGAAGGGACTCGGGAGCGCGCCATTCGACAGCGAGGGCGTGGCAACCCGCGATCGCGAGTTGGTTCAGGACGGTGTGCTCACCGGATACATCCTGAGCACGTACTCGGCCCGAAAGCTCGGACTCAAGACAACGGGCAATGCGGGCGGCGTTCACAATCTGATCGTGAAGCCAGGACCGGACGATTTCTCGGCTTTATTGCGGCGGATGGGCAGAGGGCTCGTCGTTACGGAGCTCATGGGGCAAGGCGTAAACGGAGTCACTGGGGATTATTCGCGCGGTGCGGCCGGATTCTGGGTCGAGAACGGCGAGATCGCATATCCCGTCCACGAGATCACGATTGCCGGCAATCTGAAGGACATGCTTCGCAACATCGTCGCAGTCGGCAACGATGTGGATGCGCGCGGCAGCATCCGCACGGGTTCGATCTTGCTCGACAGCTTGACCATCGCCGGCGACTAAAACCTATTTCAAAACTACCGCGCGCCCGCAGGTAAACGCGCGACGATTGCAGCGCGTCTTTGCGATGCTCTGATCTACTGCTTCAGCGACCGATCGCTTGCATCGGTTGCGGCTGCGCAGGCGGATAAGCGGTGACGAGGTCGAGCACGGTCTTGCCTTTGACGCTTTCCTTGAGCGCCAGCTCTGCCACGCGGGCCGCATCGACTGCGGGTGCGATGTCGCGGATGCGGCTCAATCGCGGACCGGATTCATCTTTGCGTACCGCATCCAATACTTCGCCGAGCTCGATGACGGCCGGATCGCGCGCCGGCAGCCACGTGTCTTCATCCGTAACGGCGAGCAGTCCTCTGCGCTCGAGCGCTGTCACGATCGGTCCGAGCGCTGCGCCGGGAAGCTGCAAATGATCGGCGAGGCTATTGATCGTCCATCGACGTTGCGAGCCGCGATAGTCGCTGACGATCAGATACATGATCGACAGCGCCACGCGTTCTCGCAGGCTCGGGTTGAGCTGGATCTCGCCGCGGCCCGGCCGTAAGTACTGCGGATTCTGCACGTAGAACGCGAGCTGCGCGCCGAGCAGGAGGACGAGCCATGAGACGTACAACCAGATGAGCGCCACGATGACGAAGGCAAAGCCCGCGTAGATCACCATGGTGCCGCCGCCTGCCGCGAAGAATGATGTCAACACGAGCCCGCTCGCCGTCCAGGCGATCCCGGCGACCGTACCGCCGATCAGCGCCGCACGCACCGAAACGCGGGTGTTGGGAATGAATCCATACAGGAACGAGAACACGCAGACGATCAGGAAATAGGGCACGAGCTTGTCTCCGACGAGCAGCAGGGTGCCGAACGGTTCGTAGTCCGCGATCTTGCGGACGATCGTGCTGCTCTGAACGGTTGCGAGCATTCCGAGCGCGGCGACGACGACCGTGGGACCGACGACCATGACGCTCAAGTACTCGCTGAAGCGCCGCGTAAAGCTTCGAGGCTGTTCGACCCGCCAAACGAAGTTGAACGCCTCCTCGACTTTCTGAACCATCGAGATCACGGTGTAGAGCAGGAAGAGCAAGCCGATCGAGCCGAGCACGCCGCCGCGGACGTTGTCGACGAACTGCATGATCTGTGCAGTGAGGTCGTAGGCTTTGTCGCCTAACGGCTCGAGCAGCGTGTAAAGCAGCGGCTCCAATTCGCGATGGAATCCGAGCCCCTTGAGGACGGAGAACGACAATGCGATGAGCGGAACGATCGAAAGCAGCGTCGTATAGACGAGACTCATCGCACGGAGAGTCAATTCCCCGCGTGCAACGTCGCGTGCGAGCGCATAGGGGTAGCGCAGGATGCGACAGACGAGCCACAGCGGCTTACCGATCAAGGTATCCGGCGGCTCGAACAGCCAGGTTTCGATGCGCGTGAGCAGTGCGGCGAACATGCAGGCGTCAGCCTGACACGCTAGGCAACGACACTGCAATACGGCTGCCTAAAGGCAGCCCGTCAGCTATGGGGGTCGGCGAGGGTGAAATAGAAGGTCGCTCCGCGTTGCGGCTCGGCGTGTGCCCAAATGCGGCCGCCGTGGCGCGCCAGAATTCTTTGCACGGTGACGAGGCCGATTCCGGTGCCGGGATACTGTGCGTCCGAATGCAGGCGTTGAAACGGCACGAAGAGCTTGCTGGCATAGGCCATATCGAAGCCGACACCGTTGTCGCGCACATAGAAGGTTCGCCTCGTCGCTTCCAACTGCGATCCGACCGACACCTGCGCATCCTGCGTGTGCGTGGTGTATTTCCAGGCATTGTCGAGCAGATTCTCCATCGCGATCTTGAGCAGCCGCGGATCGCCGTGGACCTTCATGTCGGGCTCGATGTGAAGCTCGACCGAATGATTCGGATAACGCTCGCGTACCGTGGCGGCTGCCTCTTCGATGAGGCGGGTGAAATCGATCGTGCGAGGCGCGAGCTCGGAGCGGCTGATACGCGACAAGCCGAGCAAGTCCTCGATCAGCGCGGACATGCGTCGGCTCGCTTCGTTGATGCGTTGCAGGTAGTGGCGAGATTTCTCGTCCAATGCTTCGGAGGGATTCTCGAGCAGAAGCTGGCTGAAGCCCGACATGCTGCGAAGCGGGGCGCGCAAGTCGTGCGAGACGGCGTACGCGAACGACTCGAGCTCGCGATTCGTAACTTCGAGCTGAGCAGTCCGCTCGGCAACGCGCAGTTCCAGGTCGGCATTCATGCGGCGGATCTCCGCCTCGCGCTCGGACAAAGCCTGCAACGCCGTTTCGGTACGTCGCTGCATCACGGTGAGCAGCACGTACAACAGCACCGATGAAGCGAGAACGAAGAGCCATCCTTTGCTAGTTTGCAAATGAACCGCGCGCTCGGGAGGTACCTCGAGCCAAACGAGCAGGCGATCGGTGAGGAGAATCCAGAGCACGCCGAAGGCGAGGTAGGCCAGTGCGATCCAGCGCGGCATGAGGCGGCCCGCGCTGTCGATCGGAACCGGCGGAGCCTCGGCAGTCTGCGGGGGCGCCTCGGGCGTGCTCATGACCTGCACTAAGAATCTTTGGTCAGTCGCTCGAGCGCTTCTGCGTATTTCGCGCTCGTGCTCGCGATGATTTCCGGCGGCAGTCGCGGCCCCGGCGGCCGCTTGTTCCAGGACAGCGTTTCCAGGTAATCGCGCACGAACTGCTTGTCGAAGCTCGGCGGGCTGATCCCGGGGCGATATGTGTCAACCGGCCAGAAACGGGAGGAATCGGGCGTCAACGCTTCGTCGATGAGCGTGAGGTGGCCGGCCTCGTCGACGCCGAATTCGAATTTCGTATCGGCGATGATGATGCCGCGCTCGTAAGCGTGCTCTGCGGCGAACGAATAGAGCGCCAACGCGGTCGCACGCACCTGCTCGGCAAGGCCCGCGCCGATTTGTCGCACGACGTGTTCATAGCTGATGTTTTCGTCGTGCTCGCCGATTGCCGCTTTGGTGGCGGGGGTGAAGATCGGTTCGGGAAGACGTTCGGCGAGCTTGAGCCCCCTGGGTAGCTCGATGCCGCACACCATTCCGGTCTGCTGGTAAGCGCGCCATCCCGAGCCGATCAAATAACCGCGCACCACGGCCTCGATCGGCAGCGCTCGGAGCTTCCGCACGATCATGCTGCGGTCTGCGATCGCCGCTCGCTCGTCGGGATCCGGCACAACGGCTTCGAGGCTCATAGCCGTCAAGTGGTTCGGCACGATGTGGCGCGTTCTTTCGAACCAGAAGCGCGAGATCTGGGTGAGGACCGCGCCCTTGCCGGGAATCGGATCCGGCAGCACGACATCGAAGGCGCTCAAGCGGTCGGTCGTCACGATCAGCAGGTG
>DATCLP010000547.1:0-4209 GCA_036563855.1 Steroidobacteraceae bacterium
CTTCAGCGATCAGCGTCGGCAGAGCCGTGTATACGCCTTGACCCATTTCGGAGCGGTCGCAGAGCACCGTGATGGAGTTGTCGGTGCCGATGCGCAGCCACGCGTTAGCTTCCACGACCTTCGGCGGTCCTGAGCTGGCGGAGCGATCGGATCGTCCGCAACCGGGCAGGTGGATCGCGACGATCAGCCCGCCCGAGGCAGCAGCTGCGCCCTTCAAGAAGCCGCGACGCGAGATCGGCGAATCGACGGAGTTGGCCTGCGACATGTCAACCTCCCGACTTCGAAAGCTCAGCCGCCCGACGCACGGCCTTGTGAATGCTCGAATACGTGCCGCACCGGCAGATGTTGCCGGACATCGCAGCATCTATATCTGCGTCGTTCGGATTCGGATTCTTCGACAGCAACGCCGCCGCCGACATGATCTGTCCCGGTTGGCAATAACCGCACTGGGGTACATCGAGCTCGATCCACGCGCGCTGCACCGGATGGCTGCGATCGCTCGAGAGCCCTTCGATGGTGGTCACGGATTTGCCTGCGACGCTCCCGATGGGAGTCACGCAAGAGCGCACGGCTTCCCCATCCACGTGCACGGTACATGCGCCGCAAAAAGCAGCGCCGCAGCCGTACTTCGTGCCGGTCAGTCCGAGCGTGTCCCGCAGGACCCAGAGTAGGGGAGTGTCTTCGGCGACTTCGATTTCTTTGGCTTGGCCATTCAGCGTGAGTTTGATCATGCTTCCCCCGATCACGCGAGCGGTTCGTTATGGCCCGACTATACGCCCGCCCATTCATATTGTGAGTAGGGGGTCATACGCCGTCTCAGGGAAGCGTTTGCCGACGGGGCCTTAGCGCACTCGACAGCCGGCCGGCAAACCGCCGTTGCTACAATTCCTGCCGATGAAACGCAAAAAGATCAGCGCCGCGCTCGCCAAAGCGACGCGTGCCATACATGACTCCGAAGCTTTAGGTTCAATTGCGTCGGATCGTGCACGACCGAAAAGAACACTCGCAGCAGCTCACCGTACGAAATTTGTTGCGGGTCGTAGAGGATCTCGACGGATTCGGCGTGTCCCGTGTCGCCGCTCGCCACGGCTGCGTAGTGCGCCATATAGCTCTTCCCGCCGGAATATCCGGCGACGACGTCTCGCACGCCTCTCACATGTTCGAACACGAGCTCGACGCCCCAAAAACATCCACCTGCCAACACGACTTTTTGTAACGTCTGGGCACGCGGCAGATCGATCTCCGGCGGCGGAACCGCCGTTGCCGCCGCAACGCTTCGGGATGCCAGCAGCAGACAGAACAGTGTGAGATGTCTGAACATGGACAGCGGCCTTAGGCTGTAGACTGTAGGCGGTAGTCTGCACGCACATTGTGAGTCTCTCACTCGGCTCGCGGACGTTCTTTCCTCAGGAGAGGGAGGAGACCCGCGAACGCGCGCGCACCGCCTATAGCCTACAGTCTACAGCCTACAGCCCAACGATGAGCGATCAACAACCTCCCCAAGTCCGCTATGAGCCAGGCCTCGGCTGGATTTGCTCGTGCACGAATGTCTACGTCGAGCGCGTTGATTTCGATCTCGACTGCCACCACTGGCCGCTGTGCGAGCACATCGTTGCCGCCGCGAAGCAAGCGGCGGACCGTGGCGGCAGTGCATCGCTGGATGGAGAGAGCTGAGCACTGGCTGGTAGTGGATAGTTGACAGCGAACGGCGCGTTTCGCGATACGGATTGCCTCGACACGGTGCCGTTACTGTCGTGTGTATTTCGGGCCCCCGCCCCAAGCCTCCCGCCCTTTTTACTGGCTATCGCCTGTCGCCTGTTGCCTGTAGCCTATGCCCATGCCCTCTGCCCCGAGCCCCGCGTCCTCGAAGTCGTTGCTGCCGCTGGCATTGGTCGCGACGTCGTTCACGGTGCTAGCGCTCACGATCATCGGATTGGCGGCATTCGGCGTCGTGACGTTTCAACTCGCGCTGTTGTTGCTCGTAGGGCAGGTCGGCGTGTATTTCGGCTGCGGCGTGCTCGTGCTGATCTATCGATTCGTGGGCAAGTTGCACTAGAACCTATCTCGAGGCGTCACGAGCGAACGCGGGCAGCGTTCTGAGACAGGTTTTAGTGCAACCTTCCGCAGGTGCACTGCGTCACAAGCGTCGAAATTGCGAGGGTAGCCGTGCGATTCATCCTGGTCGTCATTGCTTGGTTCTTGCTGCTGGCAGTGGCTTGGCCGCTCGCGTTGCTCGTGCTCGTCCTCCTGCCTCTGATCTGGCTCCTGTCGCTCCCGTTCCGATTCCTCGGCGCCGTCGTCGAAGCACTGTTCTCCTTCGTCAAAGCATTGCTGTTCCTGCCGGCGAGACTGCTGGGTCATCGCGGCTAACGCGCTAAGACTGAAGACCGAAGGCTCAAGGTGGAAGCGCCGGCGTGCCTTCTTGGCAGAACCCAGCTCTTCTTGCTGTCGCCTGTCGCCTGTCGCCGCGCGCTAGCGCGTCATGAACCCGCTGACATTCTCCAGCCGATCGAGGAACGTGAACGTGCCGCGCTCTCTGATTTCGCGTGCAGCATCGATCAATCCCGTCATCGCGGCACGATAGAGCGAAGTGGCGAGGCTGATGCGCCGGACGCCGGCGGCTTCGAGCTCTGCGACGCTGAACGATTTGCCCGGAATGCCGACCATGAAATTCACCGGCTTCTTCACGGCAGCGCAAACGGCACGCACTGCGTCGAGATCAGGCAAGGCCGGCGCGAAGAGCACATCGGCGCCGACTCTTTCGAACGCTTGCAATCGCTTGATCGTGTCATCTAGATCCGGATTGCCGCGCAGATAGTTCTCGGTCCGCGCGGTAAGCATGAATCGAAACGGCAATGCTCGCGCCGCTTCGACCGCGGCAGCTACGCGCTCTACGGCTTGCTCGAACGGAAACAGGGGTCGGGCAGGGTCGCCGGTCGCGTCTTCGATAGAACCGCCGACGAGACCGGCCTCGGCGGCCATACGGATCGTTCGTGCGACATCTTCGGGCGCATCGCCGAAGCCTTTCTCGAGATCGCCGGACAGCGGTAAGTCGATCGCACTCGCAATCGAACGAATTTGTGCCAGCGCTTCGTCGCGTGAAATTCGGCCATCGAGCCGACCGAGGCTGTTGGCGGCGGCTCCGCTCGAGGTCGCAAGCGCTTCGAAACCGAGTCCCGCTGCAATGCGAGCCGATCCCGCGTCCCAAACATTGGCGATGATGAAAGGGCGTGAGGCTTCATGAAGCGCAGCGAATCGCGCTGCGCGTTCTGCTTGGCTCATAGTCATGGGTCACAGTCCAGTTCAAAGATGTCTCGTCTCGGCGGGCTCGCGCTCCCACGCATCGTTACGGCCATCGAAGTAACGGACGGGCGCGGCGATCAGCTCGGCGGGATCCGCATCGTCCAGACACATAACCTGCACGGCCCAGAACGCACCGCCGAGCTCCGGGATATTGCCGCTGCTGAACGCATGCACGCCGCAGGTTTTGCAGAACAGGTGATGCATGTTCTTGGCGCCGAACTGGTAAGTGGACAGGTTGTGTTCGCCTCGTAAAAGTCGAAAAGCTTCTGGCGAAACGAACGCCTCCCAATTGCGTTGCTTCGTACAGATCGAGCAATTGCACTTACCGGTGCCCTCGCTCAAATCCAAGTCCACCTCGAATTGCACGGCGCCGCAGTGGCAGCTTCCGCGATACGTCTTATTCACGATCGTAGCTCCCTCTCGGATCAGATGCGCGGAGTCTGAGAGGGATTGAGGACAGCGGATGGCAGCATTTGCAGCCGACGCGACCCATCCTTGCACCTAGGGCTCTGGGCTCTGGGTACTGGGCGCTGACAAGAAGGCGCGTCAGCGTCTCTTACTTCAGTCTTCGGTCTTCAGCCTTAGGCTGCCTTGCAAGCGCGGGCTCACTCCGCAGCGACGACGACGGTGGGCGCGCTCGCCATGCGCAGCGACGGCGTGGCGGCGGCGATGACGATCAAGATCGGCACCAGCGCCCAGGCAACTTCAGCGAGAGCATGTCGCCGGTGGCGCGTCGACGAGCCGCGAAACGTCGCGACCGAATGCAGCATCACGCCGAAGATCGCCGTCGCGAGGGCGGCGCAGATCCACAGTGCTATGTGCGTGAGGTTCACCGGACGAACGATGCAATGCGTGTAAGGAACGTATAGTCGCCCTCGATCGCCATCAGAGCGATGAGTACTAGCA
>DATCLP010000548.1:0-1818 GCA_036563855.1 Steroidobacteraceae bacterium
GCATTGAGCGCCGCCTTCGCAGCGCAAGTGGGTCAATTGCTCCACTTTGCGCAGACCACCGTCGCCGATCAGGCGAGGTCGAACGTGCTGAGCTTCGCGGAAGTTCCTTGGGTGCAAGACGCCCTCGTGTGGCTCGAAGAAACTCTCGATATCAACACTGCGCAATTGCGCGGCTGGGCGGCGCAAGGCGCCCAGCAGATCCTGCAATCGTTGGCTTCGGCCGGCGGGCGCGTGTTCCTCGGCGCGGTCGGCACCGTCGTCGGATTCATGCTGATGGTCTTCATGCTGTTCTTCTTCATCCGCGACGGCGAGGACATGCTGAAAACGGCCCGCGATCTGATCCCGATGCCGCGCGCTTACAAGGCGCGGCTGTTCGATCACTTGAGCGCGGTGACACGCGCGATGGTGTTCGGGACGGGCTTGACCGCCTTGATCCAAGGCACGCTGGTCGGCATCGCCTTTTTGATCACCGGACTGCCCTCGCCCGTCGTGTTCGGCGTGATTGCAGCGCTCACCGCTTTGCTACCGTTCGGAGGTACGGCGATCGTTTGGGTGCCCGCCGCCATCGTTCTCGCCGCACAAGGCCACTGGGGCTGGGCCATTTTCATGGTCGTGTGGGGCGCGCTGCTCGTGTCCCTCGTCGATAATTTCGTGCGGCCTTGGCTCGTCTCGGGACGCGCCGACGTCAGCACGCTGACAGTATTCATCGGCGTGCTCGGCGGCTTGGCCGCATTCGGCGCGATCGGTTTGTTCCTTGGGCCCGTGATCCTGGCTCTGATCATTGCGCTCATTCGTTTCGTGCTCGAGATGCGCCAGTCCGAGCTCGAGCCCAGACCCCCCGCCTGAGCGCGAGCAGCCCACGACCAATTACGTGACCTGATGTACGACCGCCCGCTTCGTATTGCCACCCGTCAGAGCCGGCTCGCCTTGTGGCAGGCGGAGCACGTAGCCGACCGCCTGCGTGCTCTGCATCCTCAGCTCGAAGTCGTGCTGGTGCCGATGACAACCCAGGGCGATCGCGTGCTGGACCGCGCCTTGGCCGAGGTCGGCGGCAAGGGCCTGTTCGTCAAAGAGCTCGAGCTCGCGCTGACCGAAGATCGCGCCGATATTGCGGTGCACTCGATGAAGGATGTCCCGACCGAAATGCCGGACGGGATGGAGATCGTCGCCGTGCTCGAGCGGGCGGACGCGCACGATGCGTTCGTTTCGACGCGCTATCGAACGTTCGATCAACTGCCTCACGGCGCACGGGTCGGAACATCGAGCTTGCGCCGGCAGTGTCAGCTCAAGGCCGCGCGCCCGGATCTCAACATGTTCCCGTTACGCGGAAACGTCGAAACGCGGCTGCGCAAGCTCGACGAAGGTCAGTACGACGCGATCGTGCTCGCATGCGCCGGATTGATGCGGCTCGGCTTGGAACAGCGCATCACGGAGCGTATTCCGTTCTCGCGATCGTTGCCCGCAGTCGGTCAGGCGATCGTCGGAATCGAGTGCCGCAGCACCGACGAGCGCAGCATCGCCCTCGTGCGCGGGTTGAACGATGCGCAGGCGTGGACCTGTTGCACGGCCGAGCGCGCATTCGCGCTGCGATTACAAGGGAGCTGCCAGTCGCCGATTGCCGGCTTCGCCGAGTTGCAAGGCGATACGTTGACCCTACAGGGCGTCGTCGGCTCGCCGGACGGTCTGCGCGTTTATCGCGACCGCATCGAAGGTCCCGCCGATCAAGCCCACGCGTTGGGCACGCAATTGGCCGAGCGCATTTTGGCAGCAGGCGCCGACGCGTTGCTCGCCGAACAACGCGCAAAGTCGTCATGATTC
>DATCLP010000549.1:0-3094 GCA_036563855.1 Steroidobacteraceae bacterium
GTGCCGCATCTCAAGCGGACGGAATGAAATCGTCGTCGCCCTGGTGCTCGCGCTCGAATTTCAGAAACGAGTAGTAGCCGCAGACATTGCCGTACGGATAGCGGCGGCACACGTTCGGCCGCGCCTCGTACACGGTGCACCGGCGCTCGTCGCGATCGAAGAAGCGGCACACGCTCTTGTAAATGTGATCTCGCTGGTGCCGCAGAATCCGCTCGTCGACATCCTTCGTTCGATAGCGATACGTGAATCGTTCGCGCGCCTCGCGCACCGAAATTCCGAAATGGCGAGCGAGCCGTGCGATGTCGAAATCGCTCACCGCGATACGCGCGTGGCTGCAACAGTAACCGGGGCACTTGAAACAATCGTAACGAGGACGAGACATGAATCTTCGATTCCGTAGGACACTACCTGCGGGCGCAGTAGTCTTGAGATAGCTTCTATGCGGTCCGCTCCAGCTCGAGGAACGTGAAGCCATAGGCATGGCGTTCGTCGGCCGGATGCGTCGCGATCACGCGTTCGCGCCACGCGCTCGCAGACAGCGGCGGGAAATAGGCGTCACCTGCAATATGCGCATGAACGCGCGTCAAGTGAATCACGTCGACGAATGATAGCGCCTGCGCATACAGCTCGGCGCCGCCGATGATGACTAATTCTTCGGCCGCGCCGGCAGCATTCTTCGCTTCTTGCAAAGAGCTCACTACGATGCAACCCGGGAGCGCCAATCCAGGCCGCCGGCTCATGACAATATTCGTACGGCCCGGGAGCGGGCGGCCGATCGATTCGTGCGTCTTGCGCCCCATCAGAATCGGCTTACCCATCGTCAGCGCTTTGAAGCGTTGGAGGTCGTCGGGCAAGTGCCACGGCAAAGCGTTGCCGACGCCGATGACGCCGTTCTCTGCCGCGGCCACGACGATGGAGATGCGCATACTCAGCTCTTGCGCTTCGAGCGCTTCGTTTTCTTCTTCTGTTTGTCCACCGGCTCCGGATCGAGCATCGTGCCGCGACACTTCTTCGAGCCGCACCGACATGCGTACAACGCAAGGTCAGCCGGGTCGTCCGTGCTTTCCCACGTCAACTGATAGTCGTAACCTAGCTCCTCGCCCGGTTTGATGTCGCGAATCGCATCGATGAAGACGCGGCTGCCTTCGATGACCGTCTCGCAGTTCGGATCGCAGCTATGGTTGATGAATCGCGCATCGTTGCCGTTCACGCCCGCATCGATCACGGTGCGCGAGCTCGCGATGAAAAAGAACGTGTGGCCGTCGTCCTGGCCTTTCTCCTCGTAGCGCCGGTCGGCCTCGGCATGGGAGATGCGCTCGCCGAGATATTCGATGATGCGCGTACCCTTCTTGATCGGTGCCACGGCATACACGCCGCGGCCATGGATCTTCGAATCGCGCGCCTCGATCAGCGGCGAGCTCACGATGGGCGGAATCTTCGACACTTTGCGTTGACGCTTGGGCTTGGACGTTGACGTACCGCGAGAACGCTCGCGGCGCTTTGACTTGGCCATGGACTCGAACGGAACAAGGATGAAGGGTTCGAAGGGTTGCTGCGAACCGTCGCTCAAACGGCGACGGGCGCCTTGATGTGCGCGTGGGCCCGATAGCCCACGATCTCGAAGTCGTCGTACTCGTACTCGAAGATCGAGGGCGGCCGCCGCTTGATTTTCAGCCGAGGCAGCTCATACGGCGTGCGCTTGAGCTGCTCGTCCGCCTGCTCCAGGTGGTTCAGGTACAGGTGGCAGTCGCCGCCGGTCCAGATGAACTCGCCGACCTCGAGGTCGCATTGTTGAGCGAACATGTGAGTGAGCAAGGCGTACGAAGCGATGTTGAAGGGCACGCCGAGAAACAAATCGGCGCTGCGTTGATAGAGCTGGCAGGACAGCTTGCCGTTTCCGACCCAGAATTGGAACAGGGTATGACATGGCGTCAAAGCCATTTGCTCGAGCTCGCCGACGTTCCATGCGCTCACGATGATGCGGCGCGAATCCGGATTGCGGCGGATCAGGTCGACCGTGCGGCTGATTTGATCGATCGGCTTGCCGTCCGGCGCCGGCCAGGAACGCCACTGTCGTCCGTACACTGGGCCAAGGTCGCCGTTCTCGTCCGCCCACTCATCCCAAATCGTCACGCCGTTGTCGCGCAAGTACTTGATGTTCGTGTCTCCGCGCAGGAACCATAGCAGCTCGTAGATGATCGAGCGCGTGTGCAGCTTCTTGGTCGTGACCAGGGGAAAGCCTTGCGACAAATCGAAGCGCATCTGGTAACCGAACACCGACAGGGTGCCGGTGCCGGTGCGGTCATCCTTGCGGATGCCGTGCTGGCGAACGTGGCGCAATAGATCGAGATACTGTTTCATTGCCGAACAGGCGACTAATACTTAGTAAGTCCCACGCTCACGACACATGTGCTCGGTCCACACCGTACAGCCAACGCGCCGCATCCTGCTAGCGCGCTGCTTCGACCACGTTCCCGCTAGGCTCGTTGCGGCGATAAGCCATGATCAACAACGCAATACCCGCGACGATCATCGGCAGCGACAGGATCTGCCCCATCGTGACCCAGTCGAACAACAGGTAGCCGCGATTCTCGTCCGGAATTCGCACGAATTCGACGGCGAACCGCGCCACGCCATAGCAGACCAAAAACAATCCGCTCGGCGCAAGGCGCGGCCGCGGTTTCGACGTGAACGTCCAAAGGATGACGAACAGCACCAGCCCTTCGAGGAACCCCTCATAGAGCTGCGACGCGTGCAGTTGCAGCACGCATGGCGAGATATCGAAGCGCTCGCACAGGCTCAGGGCTTCGTAGCGCTGCGTAGGATGCAGCTTTTCGGGATCTACGATGAACCCCCAAGGCACGGTCGTCGGCTTACCCCACAGCTCGCCGTTGATGAAGTTCGCGATACGGACCGCGAGGATGCCGAGTCCGGGTAAGGGCGCGATGAAATCGAACATGTCGGCGATGCGATGTCCGCGCTTGCGGGCGAGGATCGATTCGGCCAGCAGCACGCCGAGCAAGCCGCCGTGAAACGACATGCCGCCTTCCCAAACGCGGACGATCATCCACGGCTCGACGACGAAGCGCTCGAA
>DATCLP010000550.1:0-1724 GCA_036563855.1 Steroidobacteraceae bacterium
GTCCTGCGCCGTGCGAAGGATCGTGCGTACTCGGAATCAACGCGCCGCCGGTGACGATCAAGACGATCGAAGCGGCGATCATCGACAAAGGCTGGGAAGAAGGGTGGGTTCTGCCCGAGCCGCCGAAGGTTCGCACGAACAAGAAGGTCTGCGTCATCGGCTCCGGTCCCGCGGGTCTCGCCGCTGCCGCACAATTGAATCGCGCAGGACATTCGGTCACGGTGCTCGAACGCGCCGATCGCCCGGGCGGCCTGCTGATGTACGGCATCCCGAACATGAAGCTCGACAAGCGCGAAATCGTCGAGCGGCGCATCAAGCTCATGGAGCAGGAAGGCGTGAAGTTCATTTGTAACGCGCACGTCGGCGAGAACGTCGAAGCGCAGCTTTTGCGGCGCGACTTCGACGCCATCGTGATCTGCACGGGTGCGACGCAACCTCGCGATCTGCCGGTCGAAGGCCGCTCGCTCAAAGGCGTGCATTTCGCGATGGAGTATCTAACTGCCGCGACGCAAGCAGTGCTCAGAGGTGATCCGAATTCCACGCCGATTCACGGCGGCGGCAAGGATGTCATCGTCATCGGCGGCGGCGACACCGGAACGGACTGCGTTGCAACCGCCATGCGGCACGGCTGCAAGAGCATCACGCAGATCGAAATCTTGCAGAAGCCACCGATGGATCGCGCTCCGGACAACCCCTGGCCGGAGTGGCCGAAGATCTACAAGATGGACTATGGCCAGGAAGAAGCTGCCGCGAAGTTCGGCGCCGATCCGCGCACGTACCTGACGACCGTGAAGCGCTTCAACGGCGATGAGAACGGTCACGTCAAGGAAATCGTGACCGTACAAGTGATCTGGCAGAAGAACGACAAGGGTCAGTTCATCCCGGTCGAAGTGCCCGGCACGGAACAGGTGCGGCCTGCGCAGCTCGTGCTGCTCGCGATGGGCTTCCTAGGTCCCGAGCAAATGCTGATCAAAGACCTCGGGCTCGAAACCGACCCACGCTCGAACATCAAGGCCGAGCACGGCAAGTACGCCACGAACATTCCCGGCGTCTTCGCTGCCGGCGACTGCCGCCGCGGACAAAGCCTCGTCGTGTGGGCTATCAACGAAGGCCGCGGCGCGGCGCGCGAATGCGATCGGTATTTGATGGGAACGACGGAGCTTCCGTAGGCTGAAGACTGAAGGCTGAAGGTAGAGCGCGCGGCGCGCGTCAACATTCACCTCTCCCCTCGCGGGAGAGGTCGCGCGCGTGTCAACTGCTCACTATCAACTGTCAACTACTCGCGGATTCCCACGCCGCGATTCAATAGCACGACGCAGGCGACGAACAGCACGACTGCTGCGCCGATCATGATGCCGTAGGCAAGTCCGACATCGACGTCGGAGACGCCCAGGAAACCGAAGCGGAAGGCGTTCACCATGTACAGGATCGGATTGCCGTGCGAGACATGCTGCGCCCACTGCGGCAACAACTGAATCGTATAGAACACGCCGCCCAAATAAGTGAGCGGCGTCAGCACGAACGTCGGAATGAAGGAAATCTGATCGAAGTTCTTCGCGAACACGGCATTGATCATGCCGGCGAGCGAGAACACGATCGAGCTCAGCAGGACGGCGCTGATCACGATTCCGACGTTGTAGATTTGCAGCTTCGTGAACAGCAGCGTGATGATCGTTACGACGCCGCCGACGACCAGGCCGCGCGCGATGCCGCCCGTCATATAG
>DATCLP010000551.1:0-3592 GCA_036563855.1 Steroidobacteraceae bacterium
TAGTTCGCGATCGGAGTGCTTTGGAACGGCGCCGCGGCGCACGTCTCCGCATTCGCATTGGCCGCTTGCGGAGGCGAACAGAAGCTCGGATCGATGCGCTTCTCGGACGTTTCGAACTCGAACTGCTTGAACTGAACGCCGCCCTTCAACGTGAACGTGTCGTTCAGGTCCCACTCGAGATCGGCTTGATAGCTCTTGAACTCGTTCACCGTCGCTTGCGGGCGCAGACGAACCTGTGACAGGTACCATCCGCCGGAATCCACGGTGGATGTAGCACCCGTTTGCGGCGTGCCGTTGACTGTGGAGGTTAGATCGACTCCGCCGTACGAAATGAGGGGCGTTCGGCCGGAGCGATAGTCGTACGTCACCGACGGAATGTTGTTCCAGTCGAAGAGCAGCGTCGTTTGCGTCGGATTGTCGTGATCCGCCTTCGAGTAGCCCGCATACCAGCCGAGACGCAGGGAATCGGTGATCTCGTGCGTACCGTCGATGGAGAACTGCGTGAATTCGGTCGTCAGCTCGTCGAACCGCTGTTCCGACCGAATATCCACGTTGTTGAACACGCCGTAGACCAACGTGTTCTTCGGCGCGCCGTTCGCCATGGTGCCGTCGTTGCGCAGTATGGCATCGGCGACGAGTATGCCGTTCGCCGCACTCGAGAAGTTGGGAATCTCGAGGAAGATCTCGGTACGCTCGGCATTGAACTCGGCGTACAACGCGTCGACGTTGATGCGAGTGCGTTCCGTCGGCGCGAATTGGAAGGACGCCGTGATACCGAGACGATCCTGTTGATGCTCGTAGGCATCGAAACGCGGAATGCGCGGCACGAAGGCTTGATTGAGCTCGGCAAGCGTCGCCGACCCGCTGTAGCCCGGCGCTAGGCCGCCGAAACCGCCTGACGGACGGCCCCACCGTACCGTGCTTGCGCCTACATCTTGAAGCTCGCGCTCGGTGTAGGCGACGGAGAGCAATGCGCCGAACCGACCGTCGGCAAACGTGTTGCTGATCAGGAACGCCGCACGCGGATCGAGATTGTCCGAAAGATCGTTGTACATGCCCTGTACTGAGGTCACGAGTGTCGCACCTTCGTAGTCGAACGGACGCGCAGTACGAAGCTCGACGGTCGCACCGAGCGAGCCCTCGTCGATGTCCGCAGTTGACGTCTTGCGAACCGTGATCGAATTGAAGAGTTCGGAGGCGAACGTGTTGAAGTCGAATCCGCGACCTCTATTCGTTCCGCCCGCGGCATCGGTACCGCCGTTCGCGGACATCGCTTCCATGCCGTTCAGACGCACGCGGGTGAACTCAGGGCTCAGACCGCGAACCGTGATCGTGCGACCTTCGCCGGCATCGCGGGCGATCGATACGCCAGGAATGCGTTGCAACGACTCGGCCAGATTGAGATCCGGGAAGTCGGCGATGTCTTCCGCGACGATTGCATCGACGGCGCCGACGGCGTCGCGCTTCACGTCCAGCGCGGCATTCAAGCTGCCGCGGAAGCCAGTAACGATGATCTCCTCGACGACCCCATCGGTGGTCTGCTGTGCTAGCGCCGAACCGGCAACACCGAAAGCAGCCGTGAACAGCGCGGCCCGAACGGCCGAGCGAACGCTCAGATTGAAAGCGGACATGCGTGATTTCCCCCAATACGCAAGAACCGGTTGCTGCGCTGTATTCAGGAAGTCCACCGGCTCCACCAGTGACCACCCTTTTCAGGCTAGGTGACACCGGTGGCAACCGTGCCAATGACACCGGTGACAATTGGAGGCTAGCAGAGCACCATACGCGGGAGCAAGCCACCTCCGTTGGTGCGCGGACGCAACTGCGTTTATCGTGCCCCCTGCTTGCCACCCATAACCTCGAGGTATTGAGTACCCATGCACAGGGTCGTTTGTTTCGGAGAGGTCTTGCTGCGCCTGTCGGCTCCCGGGAAGGAACTGCTCCTGCAATCTCCGAAGTTCGCCGCTCATGTAGGCGGCGCGGAAGCGAATGTTGCAGTCGCACTCGCGAAACTGGGGAACGCGTCGGCGATGGTGACCGTCCTGCCCCGCAACCCGCTCGGGGAGGCCTGTGCGGGAGAGCTGCGCCGCCACGGGGTCGACACGCAGGGCATTCAATTTCGGGACGGGCGCATGGGTCTTTATTTTCTGACCCACGGCGCAGGACAGCGGCCGGCCGAAGTGTTGTACGACCGGGCGGGCTCCGCGTTCGCCGCCGCGCCTGCCGATGCGATCGACTGGCAGCTAGCTTTGCGCGGTGCGCAATGGCTGCATGTCTCCGGCATTACGCCGGCAGTGAGCGCGAACGGCGCGCAGGCGGCGTTGAATGCGGTGCGAACCGCGCGCTCGCTTGGCATCAATGTTTCGTACGACTGCAACTTCCGAGCGCGGTTGTGGGGCGAGCGTGCGAGCGAAGCGCCCGCGTTGCTTCGCGAGCTGTGCAGTCATGCAACGCTGATTTTTGGCGAGGAACGCGACATCGCGTTCATGTTCGGCTTCGATGCCGGCGAGGGCGCACCCGAACAACGCGGGCGACGCGCTGCCGAGCATGCATTCGGAGCCTTCGCCGATCTCAAATGGATTGCATCGACTTCACGAGTGCGTCATGCCGCCGACGTTCAGCAACTCGTCGGCACGCTGCACGATCGGCAATCCACCTATACGACGAAGCCGTACTCTTTGCAGGGCATCGTCGATCGGATCGGCACGGGCGATGCTTACGCCGCCGGAATTCTGCATGGATTGCTGAATGGGCTGCCGCCACAACGCACCGTCGATTTCGCAACCGCCGCAGCGGTTCTGAAACACTCCGTGCCCGGCGACTTCAATCTCGTCGGCCTGGCCGACGTCGAGGCGTTGTTGTCGGAGGGGCAGATGGATGTCAGGCGCTGATGCGAGACTGAAGGCTGATGCGAGACTGAAGGCTGAAGACTGAAGGCTGAAGGTCGGGTCTCGCTCTGGCGTCCATGTGATCGACCCAATCCCGCATAGCAGGCGTAGCGCACAACGTGCGCCCATCGCTACAGCCTACAGCCTACGGTCTACAGCCTAGGTGCGCCGCTACGCGAGCGCGGTGGCGTATCATCGTAGACCGCGGCGATTCACTGGTCCGGAGATTTCTTCCATGTACGACTTCCGCAAGTTTTTCATCGACGGCGCTTGGGTGCAGCCACAGGGGCGCCGCGAATTCGATGTCATCAATCCTGCGACGGAGGAGCCCATCGGCAACATCCTGCTCGGCACGCCCGAGGATGTCGATGCGGCCGTTCGTGCAGCGCGTGCAGCATTCGAAACCTTCTCGCAGACGACGCGCGAGGAGCGCATGGAGCTGCTACAGCGAATCATCAAAGTGTTCAAGGAAAACATGCCTCGGCTCGCGCAGGCAATCTCCGATGAAATGGGCGCACCGATCAAGTTCGCGCTGAACGCGCAGGCTGCGAGCGGCCTCGGACATTTCAGCGCCACGCTCGCCGCGCTCAAGGATTTCGAGTTCGAGGAGATGATCGGCACGACGCAGATTCGCCGCGAGCCGATCGGCGTGGTCGGCATGATCACGCCGTGGAACTGGCCGATCAACCAGATCAGCTGCAAGG
>DATCLP010000552.1:0-3593 GCA_036563855.1 Steroidobacteraceae bacterium
CCTTCCCAGGGCGCGATTCCGGCAAGATCGAAGTGCGCGTGACGCGCGAATCGCCGACGCACCTCTTGCTCACCGTTCGCGACGACGGTACGGGCTATGAACCTGGACATCAGGAGCCGAGCGGGCTCGGCCGCTCGTTGATCGATGCGTTCGTTCGGCAGTTGCGCGGCGAGCTCGAGATCGAGTCGCGCAACGGCACGCAGGTGACTGTGCGATTCCCCTCGAGCGTGCCCGAACCGTCGCCTGCCGCCGCGAAAGCCGCGGCATCGGCAGCGCCTGCGCCCGAAACCGTGCCGCCGTAACGTCGCTCGCGGCGATGCGGTATGCTCACGTGCCGCTTCATCCCGTTGCTTTCGAATGTCTCAACTCCGCCGGCGGACCTCCGAGGTCCTGCGCCATCCCGCGCTCGTCCGTTATCTCACGGCCCGTCTGCTGGCGACGCTCGCGGCGCAAATCCAAACCGTTGCAGTCGGTTGGCAGGTCTACGAGATCACGCGCGATCCGCTCGATCTCGGTTTGATCGGGCTGTCGCAGTTTCTGCCGTTCGTCGTCCTCATCCTGCCGGCGGGTCAGATCGCCGACCGCTACGACCGGCGGAACATCGTGATGGGGTGCTATGCGACGGAGACGTTCTGCGCTTTGCTGCTGCTCGCGTTCACCGTCTATCGCATCCACGATCCGTGGCCGGTGTTCGCCGCGATGACGTTGCTCGGCTGCGCACGTGCGTTCTCGATGCCGAGCGGACAAGCGCTGCTGCCGAATCTGGTGCCGCCGGAGCAGTTCAATCGCGCAGTGGCCCTGAATTCGTCCGTGTTCCAGATCTCGACGGTTGCAGGACCTGCTGTCGGAGGCGTGATCTATCTCGGCGGGCCTGCGTTCGTTTATGGCTGTGTCGGAGTGCTTGCGGCGACCGCTACACTGCTGATGCTGCGGGTTCGCGCCCGGCAACAGCAGGCGCAGATACGCGAGCCGACGAATCTCGCGACGCTGTTGTCAGGGCTCAAATTCGTGCGCTCGAAGCCGACGGTATTCGGCGCGATTTCGCTCGACTTATTCGCTGTCCTGTTCGGCGGCGCGACGGCGCTGTTGCCGATCTACGCGAGCGATGTGCTCCACATCGGTCCCGCAGGGCTCGGTGTGTTGCGCACGGCGCCTGGGATCGGCGCCAGCCTCTGCGCAATTTGGCTCGCCTTCAGCCCGATCGGACGCAATGTCGGACGCTGGATGTTCGGCGGCGTGTTCGCGTACGGCGTTGCGACGCTGGTATTCGGTTTGAGCACTTCGTTCTGGCTGTCGCTGCTCGCGCTGATCGTGCTGGGCGCGGGCGACATGGTCAGCGTTTACGTTCGCCATCTGCTCGTGCAGCTCGAGACACCCGATACGATTCGCGGACGCGTGAGCGCCGTCAGCGCGGTTTTCATCGGCGCCTCGAACGAGCTCGGCGAATTCGAGTCCGGACTGACCGCGCGTTGGTGGGGCGCAGTTCGTTCCGTCGTCATCGGAGCGATTGCCACGCTGGTCGTGACCGGATTGTGGGTCCGTTTGTTTCCCGTGCTTTGGAAGATGGACCGATTCCCGCCGCCCGCAGCGCCCAAACCCGACCCCGCTGCAAGCACGTAAGCCGACGACCGCTTGCACCTGTACATGCGTCCAGTACCATGCGGTCCATGTCCAAGCTCACCCGATCTGCCGCTCGTGCCGGACGCGGTGCCGCCTCGAATCCCCCGGGACGATTCGAGACGACGCGCCCTCAGCTCGAAGACGATGGCTGGGGCAGCATCGACGAGGAACTGCCGCCGTTCGAGACGACCGTGACGCCCGAACCGGCGCGCACGATCGTTTCGCGCAACCGTTCTCCCGATATCCCGTTCGAACAATCGATCAATCCTTACCGAGGGTGCGAGCATGGTTGCATCTATTGCTATGCGCGGCCCTCGCACGCGTATCTGAATCTCTCGCCCGGTTTGGACTTCGAGACGAAACTTTTCTACAAGCAAGACGCCGCGCGTCTGCTCGAGCAAGAGCTTGCAAAACCGGGCTATGTCTGTTCGCCGATCACGATCGGCGCGAACACCGATCCTTATCAGCCGATCGAAAAACAGTATCGAGTGACACGCTCGATCATCGAGGTGCTTGCGAAGTATCGGCATCCTTTCTCGATCATCACGAAAGGCGCGTTGATCGAGCGCGACGTCGACCTGCTCGCACCGCTTGCCGCCGACAATCTCGTGCATGCATTCGTCAGCGTGACGACGCTCGACAACGCTTTGAAACGGACGCTCGAACCGCGCGCTTCATCGCCGGCTGCACGGTTGCGTGCGATCCGCACTTTGAGCGCCGCCGGTGTGCCCGTCGGCGTCATGGTGGCGCCTGTCATTCCTGTTCTCACCGACAGCGAGCTCGAACGAATTCTCGAAGCTGCTGCCGCGGCGGGCGCGCGCACGGCAGGCTATGTGGTGTTGCGACTTCCGTACGAGCTCAACGCGCTGTTCCGCGAATGGCTCGAGCTTCATGAACCTTTGAAAGCCAAGCACGTACTTACACGATTGAACGAGCTGCACGGCGGCCGCGACTACGATTCGTCATGGGGTCGCAGGCAAAGCGGGCAGGGCGTGTATGCAGAGCTGCTGCGGCAGCGCTTTACGGTCGCTTGCGCACGCTTCGGACTCAGAACCGGCGAGCGCTTCGTGTTCAACACCAGCTTGTTCCGACCGCCCGGGTCCGGGCCCGAGCAGCTTGCGTTGATTTAACACTGCGCGTCGGCGGCTGCGACAGTTGCCGAATGCGACATGCGCGTTTTCCGGCGTTGCCGTAGAAATCGTTGGCGTATACTCGAACCGACCCTATTGTTGGCGAACTTTTCGGCGTCGACAGCCATTGACTGAAGCACTTCGGGAAGGACCCCGGGGCCTATCCTCGGAGACGACAGAACATGACGCGGCAAATTCGCGGAATCGTCCTTCGGTGTATGCAGTCGAGCACCTCGCGATTTCGTACGCAGCCCGTTCTTGCAGCCTGTGTCGCCTTGGCTTTGTCCGGATGCATGACTGCGAAGATCGAAGAGCTGCGTGAGGCGCCGACGCAAATCTCGTCGAACGAAGCGATCGTGCTGCTCGCGAAACCGAGCTTGGAAGGCACGGGAACAGAACAGAAATTCCTCGATTGCCTGGAGCGCGAGCTGGTCGGCGTGACGGTCTCCGCAAATGTGGCGCAAGCGCAAAAGTCGGGGAAGCGCGTGGAGGCTCGCACCAGCCTCGCGAATCGGCCGTTCCAGATCTACGCGGACGATCAGTTCGTGGATGCACTCTATCCGTGGCTCGAGCCGAGCACGGCGCCGGCGAATGCGCAGGGGTTCAGTGCGTTCTTGAAGCGTCCCGGGGTCGCCGAACGGGTGACGCAGATGGGCGTCCGTTACATCGTGTGGGTCGACGGAGTGACCCAAAAGACCGATGGCGGCGGCAGCATCGCGTGCGCAGCAGGTCCCGGCGGCGCCGGCTGCCTGGGGCTCGGCTGGTGGGAAAAGCAATCCGACTACGAAGCGACGATCTGGGATCTTCGGCACGGAATCAATGTCGGCACCGTGACGACGGACG
>DATCLP010000553.1:0-5344 GCA_036563855.1 Steroidobacteraceae bacterium
ACCTTACGAAGCCGTTCACGAAGGACGAGCTGCTGAGCGCGATCGAGACTCACGTCGGGCATTTGATTCGCTAGCACATGCCCGGACAAGCGATACATGCAAGGTCGGAGCAAGGTATGGCCCTGATCCTCATCGTCGACGATTCGCCCACTGAAGTGCATGTCATGCAGAAGGCCTTGGAGCGCCATGGCTATCAGACCGTGTGTGCGGGCGACGGCGCCGAGGCGATTCGCAAGGCGAAGGAGATGAAGCCCGATCTCATCTTCATGGACGTCGTCATGCCGGGCGTGAACGGTTTTCAGGCGACGCGCAAGCTTGCGGCCGACCCGGAGACGAAGGCGATTCCAGTGATCATGGTGACCTCGAAGGATCAGGAGACCGACAGGATCTGGGGGCTGCGTCAAGGCGCGGTCGACTATCTGGTCAAACCGGTCTCGATGGACAAGCTGATCGAAAAGGCTCAGGCCGCCCTCTCGGGCTGACGGCATGACGAGCGCGGCCGAGCTCAAGTCGCTACGGGACAAGCCGTTCGAGCTCTTGCAGCAGCTCGAGCAGCTCGCCCGCGCCGCGTTGACCGGTCAAGGGCGCGATGCTGCGGGCGAGCGCGAGTGGGTCGGCGTCGCGTTCCGCTTGAGCTCGGAGAGCTTCCTGGTCGCTCGCGAAGAGACCCGCGAGGTTCTTGGGGTTCCGGCAGTGCTGACGCGCGTGCCGGGCGCGAAGAGCTGGATTCGCGGGCTCGCGAACGTACGCGGGACGCTGCTACCCGTGGTGGATCTGCGTGCTTTTCTCGGGGGCGGAGTGACAGCAACAGGGCGATCTTCGCGAATTCTGGTTGCCAACCATCGCGAAATACCGGCCGGTTTGCTCGTCGATGAGGTACTCGGATTTCGCCGTTTTTCGGATGGGGAGTTTTCGACCTTGGTACCGCCGACCATCATTCGTTGCGAGCGGTATCTTGCCGGCGCCTTCCGCCGCGGGCAGGAAGGCTGGCCCGTCTTCAGCTTGCGGTCGCTCCTCGAGAGCTCGGAGTTTTTACAGGCTGCCGCGACATGAAGCGGCAAGGCACGGAATAGAGGTCGTGGATCATCATTTTTTCGGCATGGGTTCATGTTCGCGCCAGCCTGCGCGCAACGAGCCGTTGCTGACGCTCGGGGTTTGCCATGGCCGACGCTAAACACAACAACTTCAGCGTCAAATTCCTGCCGGTTTTCATAGGCATCGCGCTCGTGTGCGCCGCTGCGGCAGCGGCGCTCTATTGGTTCACGGGCCGCGATACCTCCGACGACGCCAGCCAAGTCCGGCAGATCAACGAGCTGGTCGTGCTTTCGCAGAAGATCCCGGCGCAGGCGACTGCCGCGCTGTCGGGCAATGCGTCTGCATTCGATGCGCTTGCTGCATCGCGTCAACGCTATTCGCGATTGGCGGCCGAGATCGGCGAGAGCGCGCAGAATTTCAGTGCATCGACGGATCTGCTCAGACACACGCAAGCCATTCTCGGCGCGCGCGAAGCGGCCCTCGCGGCACAGAAGTCGGCCAATGAGATCTCGGCGATGCTTCCGCAGATCTTGCAGAGCCTGGGCAACGTCGTGAGCGCGCTCGGGCCGGCGAACGTGGAAGCGATCACGCGCCATCTCGAGCGTTTCGAAGTGACGGGCCAGCGATTGGTGCAAGACGCCGAAGCGCTTGCAGGCGGTGTCGGCGACAGTGCTGCCATTGCGCGCCGTCTCGCGGACGGTATCGATTATCTCGGTCAAGTGATCGGCGGGCTGAGCGGCGAAGACGCTGCTCTCGGGCTTCCCGTCGTGACCGGAGCCGACGGTCAAGCGCGTCTCAAACAAACCAGCCAGTTGTACGCGCAGTTGAGCGGCAGCGTGCGCACTGCGATCAGCTCGGCCGACCGCATTCGTGCTGCCCGCGAGGCAAACGCCGCGCTCGCGACGAGCGCCGATAGGATTTATTCGCACTTCGAGAGTCGTCTCGGCCTTGCGACCGGAGCAACGGACGTTCTTGGCAGCAAGCCTGTCGTCGGCGGGCTCATGATCGCCGCAGTGCTCGCCTTGGTCGTGCTTGCTTTGCTGTACAAGATGACGGGCAATCTGCGCCGCAGCCTCGAGCTCCAGGCGAGTAAGAACGAGCGCAATCAGGAAGCGATCCTGCGTTTGCTCGATGAGCTGTCGAGCCTCGCCGACGGCGACCTCACCGTGCAGGCCACGGTGACCGAAGACATCACCGGTGCGATCGCCGACTCCATCAACTACGCGATCGAAGCGCTGCGCGAGCTCGTCGCAACGATCAACGATTCGGCGATCACGCTCGATCAGGCGGCCAAAGAAACGCAGGTATCGGTCAGTCAGCTCGCGAAGGCTTCGGTCGCTCAATCGAGGCAGATCGCCCTCGCCTCCGAATCGGTGGCTGCCATGGCGGCATCGACCGAGGAAGTTTCCGGCAACGCCGAGCGTTCGGCCGACGTCGCACGCCACTCGGTGGACGTGGCGCACAAGGGCGGCGATGCAGTGCGCCGCACGATCGACGGCATGAACGCCATCCGCGAGACGATTCAGGAGACCTCCAAGCGCATCAAGCGTCTCGGCGAGAGCTCGCAAGAGATCGGCAACATCGTCGAGCTGATCAACGACATCGCCGAGCAGACGAACATCCTCGCGCTCAATGCCTCGATCCAGGCCTCGATGGCCGGCGAGGCCGGGCGCGGTTTCGCAGTCGTTGCAGACGAGGTGCAGCGCCTCGCCGAGCGCGCTGCGAATGCGACGAAACAAATCGAGGTGCTCGTCCGAACGATTCAGGCGGATACGAACGAGGCGGTCGTGTCCATGGAGCGCAGCACGACGGACGTCGTCGGCGGTGCCTTGCTCGCGGAGAACGCGGGCGCCGCGCTCGAAGAGATCGAGCAGGTGTCCAACCAGATCGCGAGCCTCGTGCAGAACATCTCCGCGAGCGCTCGACAGCAGGCATCGGCTGCGCAGAACATCTCACGGAACATGCAGGTGTTGCGCGAGATCTCCGCGCAAACGGCGGAAAGCTCAGCGGCGACGTCGAACTCCGTCTCGAAGCTCGCCGAGCTGTCCGCCGGCCTGCGCAAGTCGATTGCGGGATTCCGGCTCCCCGACGCTTCGGGCAAGACGGAGCTGTTGACGGATCCGGCGCGCACTTCAGCACCCGCGACCCCGGCCGCTCCCGCGCCGCGTCCGGCGCCGAAAAAAGTCAGTGGGGCCGCAAGCTGATGGCCCGAATTTCCGAGCTGCACGCCCTGCACGAGGCTCTCTAACTCATGGCCGAGGTTTCATCGCAAACGCTGCACATCGTCGCGCGCGAGCTCACGAACGAGATCAATGAGGCGCGTGCGGCGCTCGAGACGTTCGGCGAGCAGCAGGAGAACGTCGCGCTGCTGCGCAAGTGCGCGGAGCACTTGCACTCGGTGCACGGTGCTTTGCGCGTGGCGGAAGTCTACGGCGCAGCCCTGCTTGCGGAGGAAATGGGCCAGGTCACGCGCTACCTGATCGAGAACTTCGCCGAGAAGCGCCATCTCGCCGAAGGTCTCGACGCATTGATGCGCGCGATGGTGCAGTTGCCGACCTATCTCGAGCGCGTATTGAGCGGCGGGCGCGACATGGCGCTGATCCTCCTGCCGCTCCTGAACGATTTGCGCGCAGTGCGCGGCCACGCGCTCTTGTCCGAAGGCACGCTCTTGCTGCTGAACCTGACTTCGGATCAGCAAGCGAATCCCGTACCTGCTGCACCCGGCGAAGCGCGCCTCACGGTCGCGCAATGGGCGCGCAAGCTCCGCACTCGGTACCAATTGGGGTTGCTCGGCTGGATCAAGGGCGAACGCGTCGAGCAGAACCTCGAAGTGCTCTCGCGCACGGCCGAGAAGATGGAGCAGATCGCGACGACGCAACCGTTGTTCCAATTGTGGTGGGTCGTCGGTGCGGTTCTCGAGGCCTTGCGCGAAGGCGGTTTGGAAGGAACGGCTTCGGTCAAACGCCTGCTCGGGCAAGCGGACCGCGAATTGAAGCGTCTGTACGAGCAGGGCGAAGCGCGCTATGCGGACAGCCCGCCGCTCGAGCTGATGAACAATCTCCTCTATTACGTCGCTCGCGCGACCACATCGGGTCCGCGCGTGATGGCGGTGCGCGCTTCCTTCCGTCTCGATGAGCTGCTTCCGGTCGACGATCACGTCGAGCAGGCACGTGAAAGTTTGTCCGCACCGTCGGTCAAGCTGATGAAGACCGTCGCGGCCGCAATCAAGGAAGACTTGGGTCGCGTGAAGGACGCGTTGGACATTTTCGTGCGGCAAGGCGGCTCGCAAGTCGAAGAGCTCGCACCGCAACTCGATCTGCTGAAAAAGATCGGCGACACGCTCGGCGTGCTCGGACTCGGCGATCTGCGCGACAAGGTGCAGGGCGAGACGACGGCTCTGCAGGCGATCGTCTTGCAACGTCAGTCCGTGGACGAGACCGCGTTGCTGCGGATGGCGGCCACGCTCATCAAAGTCGAAGACAGCCTCGATGAGCAGCTCGTGAGCATGATCGTCCCGTCGGACGAGCCTGCTCCGCAAGCCAAATCGGAAGACGACATCGAATTCCGCCAAGTCGCGGCCGCGGTGCTGCGCGAGTGCATCGTGAACATGGCGCGCATCAAGGAAGCGATCGCGTTGTCGATGGAAAAGCCGCAGGAAGCGCAAGGCCTCGACCAAATCCCGCAGCTCGTGCGCGGCATCACCGCCGGCCTCATGATGTTGGGCAAGACGCGCGCCGTCGAGATCATGGAAGGCATCGACAAGGCGCTGCAACAGTTCGTGCGTTCGGACGGCATGACGCTGCCGCCCGACGCGGTCGACCGTCTTGCCGATGCGATCGTCGCGGTCGAGTACTACATGGAAACGTTACAGGCGGGCCGCTCGGATCCGTGGTACATGCTCGACAACGCGGAAGCGTGCCTGCGGTATCTCGCGCAGGCCGAGCTCGTGCCGCGTGTGGACCACATGGCGCCGCAGTCCGATTACGCGCGAACGATCGTCATCGAACCGATGTCGCAAACGGTTGCGGCCCCGACCGAACACGACAGAACGGCCGTGCTGGATCGTCAGGCGCCGGTCGCGCCAATGCCGCCGCCGTCAGCACCGAAACCGCCCGCCGCGCCGCAGGCAAGCGGCCCTGCACCCGCAGTCGTTGCGCCGTCCGATCGTCCGATCGATCCCGAGCTCCTCGAGTTGTTCATCGAAGAGGCGAAGGACGAGATCGCCAAGCTCGAACAGTTCTTCCCGCTGTGGGACACGAATCCGCAGGATCACGATGCGCTGACGAATGTGCGCCGGTCGTTCCATACC
>DATCLP010000554.1:0-6318 GCA_036563855.1 Steroidobacteraceae bacterium
AGAGTGCCCTGATCGAGCAGCGCGCGGCCGGCGACCCATACGTCGGTCACCTGATCGCGCGAGACTGCATAGACGAGGTGGGCAACCGGATCGTAGACCGGTTGGGTCTGCGGACGGTTGAGATCGATGCAACAGAGATCCGCCCACTTGCCCGGCACCAGCGAGCCGATCTGTTCGGCAAGTCCCAGCGCCTGCGCGCCTTGCAAAGTGGCAACGCGCAGCCAGTCGTGGGCGCTCAACGAGGCAGCGTTCGGTCCCACGTTCGCCAGCAGCGCAGCGGTGCGCATCTCGTCCAGCAAGTTCAGGTCGTTGTTGCTGGCAGCGCCATCGGTGCCGAGGCAAACCGTGACTCCACCCTCCAGGAACTTCCCGAGCGGTGCGATGCCGTTGCCGAGCTTGAGGTTCGACTGGGGGCAGTGGACGACGGCAATGCCGCCGCGTGCGGCGCGTTCGAGGTCATCCTCATCGACGTGCACCATGTGGATCGCGGTCAGCAGTGGTGAAAGCAATCCCAGGCGCTCGAGTCTTGCGAGCGTGCGCTCGCCGCTCGGATGCACATCGGCGAAGTTTTCGTTCACGTGCATGGCAACCGGCGATTCGAGCTCATCGGCCAGGCGCTGCACCCGGCGCAGCGTCTCGTCGCACACGGCCCACGACGCATAGGGCGCCAGCATCGTCGAGACGAGGGGGTCGTTGCGATACTCGTCGTGAACGTGGATGCCTTTCTCGAAGTATTCGTCCGTCGAGCCCGCCCAGACGGTTGCAAAGTCGACGACCGGACAGCCGACACAGGCGCGGATCTTCGCGTCGGCGGCGGTTTGCGCGACGACCTCCGGAAACAGATGCATATCGGCAAAACAGGTCGTGCCGCTCGAGACCATGTCGGCGATGGCGAGCTCCGTCCCGTCGCGCACGTACTCCGCGTCCATCCACCGTTGCTCGAGCGGACGCACTTGCTCGTGCAGCCAATGCTCGAACCGCCCGCTCTCGGCGGCACCGCGCAGCAGCGCCATAGCCGCATGCGTGTGCGTATTGACGAAGCCTGGCAACAGAACGTGGGTCGGACGGCTGACGTAGCGGGCTGCGGAGTAGCGCTCGCGTAGCTCCGTTTCCGGGCCCAACGCCACGATGCGTCCATCCCGAATCGCGATCGCATGGTGTTCGAGGACCGTTCCGTGAGGTTCGATTGGAACGATCCAGCGAGCCGCGATCAGCGTGTCGACGTGGTCCATGAAAGATCCGGAATTGAGGCCGGAAAGTATAGCGTCGGATGCTCCAAAACGGTTCGGATAAGCGCGCCTCTGTGCTAGTATTTGCCCTTCGCTACGCTGAATTTGCGGCGGATAAAACGAGGTAAAAACTGATCGAGCTTTTACCGTGTCCTGTCCGGCGGACGGGATGCGGGCAACGGGCTGACCGCCTGCCGGACGGCCCGACTCATCAGCACTAACTTGCGTTGTCGGTCGGGGCGCGCGACGGCCCGATCGAATGCCGCGGCAACCCCTCGAGAGAAGGTTGTAGACGATTCATGGCCGAAATCGCCCGCGAAATATTGCACGTCAATCTCGAAGACGAGATGCGCCAGTCGTATCTCGACTATGCGATGAGTGTCATCATCGGGCGAGCCCTGCCCGACGTGCGGGACGGCCTGAAGCCCGTCCATCGTCGCATCCTCTATTCGATGCACGAGAACAACAACGTCGCGACGCGCCCCTACGTGAAGTGCGCGCGTGTCGTCGGCGACGTACTTGGTAAATACCATCCGCACGGCGATACGGCGACCTACGACGCGCTCGTGCGCATGGCGCAGCCGTTCTCGATGCGCTACCTGCTCATCGACGGGCAGGGCAACTTCGGCTCCGTTGACGGCGATCCGCCGGCTGCATACCGCTATACCGAGTCGCGCATGACGCCGCTCGCGTCGGAGCTGCTCGCCGACATTGACAAGGAGACCGTCGATTTCGTCGACAACTACGACGGCAAGGAGAAAGAGCCGACTGTATTGCCGACGAAGGTTCCGAACCTGCTCATCAACGGCGCTTCCGGTATCGCCGTCGGCATGGCGACGAACATTCCGCCGCACAACCTCGGCGAGGTGATCAATGCCTGCATCGCGTTGATCGACGATCCGGACATCTCGATCGCCGGTCTGATGCAGTACATCCCGGGACCTGACTTTCCGACCGCCGGAATCATCAACGGTACGCAGGAAATCGCCACCGCGTATCTGACCGGGCGCGGGCGCGTGTACATGCGCGCGCGTACGACGATCGAGGAGGACGACAAAGGCCGCCAAGCCATCGTCGTCACGGAGCTGCCGTACCAGGTGAACAAGGCGCGCCTGCTCGAGCGCATCGCCGAGCTCGTGCGCGAAAAGGTCATCGACGGCATCGCCAACGACGGATTGCGCGACGAGTCCGACAAGGACGGCATGCGCATCGTCATCGAGCTCAAGCGCGGCGAGGTCGCCGACATCGTGCTCAACAACTTGTTCAAGCACACGCCGATGGAGTCGGTGTTCGGCATCAACATGGTCGCGCTGCAGGACGGCCAGCCGAAGCTGCTCAACCTCAAGGAGATGCTCGAGGCCTTCTTGCGGCATCGGCGCGAAGTCGTCACTCGCCGCACGATCTTCGATTTGCGCAAGGCGCGCGAACGTGCGCACATTTTGGAAGGGCAGGCCGTTGCGCTCGCGAACATCGATGAGGTGATTGCCGTCATCAAGGCATCGCCGACGCCTGCCGAAGCCAAGGTCGCGCTCATGGGTCGTGCGTGGCCGGCCGGCGCAGTGCCGGCGATGCTCGAACGTGCGGGCAACGTGCCGACGCGTCCCGATGGGCTCTCAGCGGAGTTCGGGTTGAAGGACGACGGTTACCGTCTTTCGGATGCGCAGGCTCAGGCGATTCTCGACCTGCGCTTGCATCGTTTGACCGGACTCGAGCAGGACAAGATCGTCGCCGAGTTTCAGGAGCTGCTCGCGCAGATTCAGGACTACGGCGACATCCTCGCGCGCCCCGAGCGTCTGTTGAAGGTGATTCGCGAGGAGCTCGAGGAGATTCGCGACAAGTACGCCGATCCGCGCCGCACCGAAATCATTCAGACGCATTCGGATCTGACGATCGAAGACCTGATCGAGCAGCAGGACGTCGTCGTTACGCTCTCGCACGGCGGTTACGCGAAGGCGCAGCCTGTTACGGCCTACCAAGCGCAACGGCGCGGGGGTCGCGGCAAGGCAGCGACGACCGTGAAGGACGAAGATTTCGTCGACAAGCTGTTCGTCGCCAATACGCACGACACGCTGCTGTGTTTCTCGAGCACCGGCAAGATGTATTGGCTCAAGGTGTATCAGCTTCCGCAGGCGAGCCGCGGCTCTCGCGGCAAGCCGATCGTGAACCTGTTGCCGTTGCAGGAAGGCGAGCGCATCACCGCTGTTCTGCCCATCCATGAATTCGAGGAAAACAAGTTCGTGTTCATGGCGACGGCGCGCGGCACGGTCAAGAAAACCTCGCTCGAAGCGTTCTCGCGTCCGCGTCAGGCCGGCATCATCGCCATCGAACTCGATCCCGGCGATCGGCTCGTCGGTGTCGACATCACCGACGGTAAGAAGGAAATCGTGCTTTGCACGAGCGGCGGCAAGGCCATTCGCTTCGATGAGAACGACGTGCGTCCGATGGGCCGCACGGCCGGCGGCGTGCGCGGTATTCGGATGCCGGAAGGCGATGAGGTCATTTCGCTGATCGTCATCAGCGATCTGCAAGGCATGATTCTCACGGCTTCCGAAAACGGCTACGGCAAGCGTACGCCAGTCGAAGAGTTCCCGGTCCACGGCCGCGGCGGGCAGGGCGTGATTGCGCTGCAGATTACCGAGCGCAACGGCAAGGTCGTCGGCGCGTTGTTGGTGAAGCCCGAGGACGAAATCATGCTCATCAGCTCGAGCGGTACGCTCGTGCGCACTCCCGTCAGCGATATTTCGATCCAGGGTCGCAACACCCAAGGCGTTCGCCTAATTCGTCTCGACGAAGGCGCTCGGCTCGTCGGCATGGAGCGCCTCGTCGCCGAAAGCTCGGACGGCGAAGGCGGCGAGTCCGGCGATTAACCGCCCGGCCAAGTCACGAGTCACAAATCACGAGTCACGAGTTAGTTCTCACACATGCGCGTTTACAATTTCAGTGCCGGTCCCGCTGTCCTTCCCACCGAAGTGCTCGAGCAGATTCGCGAGGAGCTGCTCGATTGGCACGGCTCCGGTATGTCGGTCATGGAAATGAGCCATCGAGGCAAGGAGTTCGTCTCGATCGCGCAGGAGGCGGAAGCGGACTTGCGCGAGCTGCTCGCCGTGCCGAGCAACTACAAAGTTCTCTTTCTACAAGGCGGCGCCACCGGGCAGTTCGCGGCCGTGCCAATGAATCTGACGACGCCCGACAGCGTCGTCGATTTCATCAACACCGGCGCCTGGTCGAAGAAGGCGATCGGCGAGGCCAAGCACTATTGCAAGGTCAACGTCGCGGCCGATGCCGGCGAGCCGTACTGCTCGATCCCTGCGGAGTCGACTTGGAAGCTGACGCCGAATGCCGCGTACGTGCACTACACGCCGAACGAGACGATCGGCGGCGTCGAATTCCACTTCGTACCGAATACGGGCAGCGTTCCGCTCGTGGCCGACATGTCGTCGACGATTCTGTCGCGTCCGATCGACGTGTCGAAGTTCGGTGTGATCTATGCCGGCGCACAAAAGAACATCGGCCCAGCCGGGTTGACGCTCGTGATCGTCCGCGACGATTTGCTCGGACGTGCGCGTCCCGGCACGCCGGCGTTCATGAACTACACCGCGATGGCGAAGGACGGCTCGATGCTGAACACACCGCCGACCTTCGCCTGGTATGTCGCGGGCCTCGTCTTCAAGTGGCTGAAGGCGAAGGGCGGTCTCGCCGCCATGGAGAAGATCAACCGCGCGAAAGCCGAGAAGCTCTACACGCTGATCGACGCTTCGTCGTTCTATCGCAATCCGGTGGCCAAGGACGCGCGCTCGTGGATGAACGTTCCGTTTACGCTCGCGAACCCCGAGCTCGACAAGACATTCATCGCAGAAGCGAAGAAGGAGGGGCTCGTGACCTTGGAAGGCCACCGCAGCGTCGGTGGCATGCGTGCGAGCATCTACAATGCCATGCCGATGGAAGGCGTCGACGCGCTGGTCAGCTTCATGAAAGAGTTCGAGCGAAAGTATGGATAAGGGCTACGGGCGACGGGCTACAGGCGACAGTCAGTACGGGTGTCTGTGGTCCCGGTCGAAACCGGACTCTCTCCAACCGTAGCCTGTTGCCTGTAGCCTGTGGCCTATGTTCAAGATCCTCACCCTCAACAACATCTCTCTGCGCGGGCTCGAGCGCTTGCCGCGCGATCGCTATGAAGTCGCCTCGGAGATCGGCCATCCCGACGCCGTGCTCGTACGATCGGCGGACATGCACAAGTTCGACTTGCCGCCGAGCGTGAAGGCCGTGGCGCGTGCGGGGGCAGGGACGAACAACATTCCGGTCGCGAAATATTCGAAGCTCGGTATTCCGGTGTTCAACGCGCCCGGTGCGAATGCGAACGCCGTCAAGGAGCTGGTGATTGCCGGTCTGTTTCTTGCGGCTCGCAACATCTGCCAGGCGTGGGAATACGTTCGCAACTTGAAGGGAAGCGACCAGGAGATCGACGAGGAAGTCGAACGAGGTAAGAAAAAGTTCGTCGGGTACGAGCTGCCGGGACGGACGCTCGGCGTGATCGGATTGGGGGCGATCGGCGTCGAGGTGGCGAATGCCGCACATGCGCTCGGCATGCGTGTGCTCGGCTTCGATCCGCAGATCACGGTACAGCGCGCGTGGCAGTTGTCTTCCGGCGTCGAACAAGCGCTGTCGCTCGACGATCTGTTCTCGCGTGCGGATATGGTGACGGTGCACGTGCCATTGCTCGACGGTACGCGCGGGCTGGTCAATGCTGCGCGTCTGAAGCTCATCCGAAACGGCGGTGTCGTGCTGAACTTTGCGCGCGGCGGAATCGTCGACGAGGCAGCCGTCTTGGAGGCGCTGAATTCGGGCAAGCTGAGCGCCTACGTGTGCGACTTCCCGAGCGCGCGTCTGAAGGATCATCCGAAGGTCGTGGCGCTGCCGCACCTCGGCGCTTCGACGGTCGAGGCGGAGGAGAATTGCGCCGTCATCGCCGCCGAGACGCTGCGCGATTTCCTGGAGAACGGCAACATTCGCAATTCGGTCAACTTCCCGGAGGCCATTCTGCCGCGCACGTCGGGTGCGATGCGCCTTGCGATCGCCAACGAGAACGTGC
>DATCLP010000555.1:0-25341 GCA_036563855.1 Steroidobacteraceae bacterium
CACGGTCGCCGAGGACATCGGTGTGGAACGGCGCGCGCAGTTCTACGACAGAACCGGTGCATTGCGCGATATGGTCCAGAACCACCTCTTGCAGCTTTTGTGCATCATCGCGATGGAGCCGCCGGCTACAGGCGATCCCGATGCGATGCGCGACGAGAAACTGAAGGTGCTGCGCGCGCTGCGTCCGCTGCACGATGCGGAGGTGTTGAGCAAGACAGTGCGCGGTCAGTACAAGGCCGGTGCCTCGAACGGTAAGCCCGTCGTCGGCTATCTCGAAGAAAAGGACGTGCCGAAGGACAGCACGACGGAGACGTTCGTCGCGCTCAAGGTGGAGATCGATAACTGGCGGTGGGCGGGCGTACCGTTCTATCTGCGCACGGGCAAGCGGCTGCAGGAAAAACTCTCCGAAATCGTCATCACGTTCGAAGACATCCCGCATTCGATTTACGAACGGCCGGATGCAGCGCATTCGTGGAATCGGCTCGTGATTCAATTGCAGCCGATCGAAACGATTACTTTGAGCGTGCTCGCGAAAAACCCCGGCGAAGGCATGCGCTTGAAGCCGGTCCAGCTGTGCCTCGATTTCGGCGATGCGTTCAAGGAGCGACCGCTCGACGCGTACGAGCGTCTGCTCACGGATATCGTCAAAGGCAATCTGACGTTGTTCATGCGGCACGACGAATTGGATGCGGCTTGGGCATGGATCGACCCGATCCGCGAGGCATGGCTCAAGTACGACGATCGCCCCAAGATCTACACCGCGGGCACGTGGGGTCCGGCTGCTGCGAGCGCGCTCATCAGCCGCGACGGGTTCGCGTGGCACAACGAGCTGTAGGTCGGCGGCCGAGCAAATATCCGCGTATGGGTTGCGCCGTCCGGATAACGTAAGCTCCCCATTTGCACTTGGCCGCATCGTGGCTTTCCATGCATCGATGGGTTCACGAACACCGTTTCCCCGATTCCGTGGCGCTCTCGCATGCGCTCTCGGGAGAGATCCAGGTCGATCTTGCCGAGGCGATTCAGGTGCGCGGCACTGCTAGCTTGGTCGTGTCCGGCGGACGGACCGTGGCGCGGTTGCTCGAGCAGCTGCGGAAGGAAAAGCTCGATTGGCCGCGCTTGTGGGTCACGCTCGCCGATGAGCGCTGGGTCGAGACGAGCAGCGCGGAGAGCAACGAGCGTCTCGTGCGGGACCACCTGCTCGTCGATGCCGCGGCCGGCGCGCGCTTCGTCGGATTGAAAAATCCCGCCGCGACACCCGAGGCCGGAGCCGATTGGGCGTGGCGGGCGTTATCAAGAGTGCCGCATCCCTATGACGTCGTCGTGTTGGGCATGGGCGAGGACGGTCATGTCGCTGCGTTGTTTCCGGGCTCGCTGACGCTCTCGCGTGCACTCGACCCTGGAGCGCGTCCCGGCTGCGTCGCCGTCAATGCGCTCGAGGCGCCGCATGCGCATTTGAGCCTGAACTTGTCGGCGCTCCTCGATTCGAGACGTATCGTCTTGGCCCTCGAAGGCGAGCCGCAGTGGCAGGTTTATCAGAAGGCGCGCGCGGCCGGTGCAACGGGCGAGCTGCCCGTGCGCGCGATCCTTCACCAGCAAGAGGTTCCAGTGGATGTCTATTGGGCACCCTGATCCGGCACCAAGACTGATCGCCGACATCGGCGGTACGAACGCGCGCTTCGCGCTGCTCGAAGGCAATCGGGCACGCGACGAGCTGGTACTCGCCTGCGCGGATTTTCCGTCGCTGGTCGATGCGGCAGAGCATTATCTGAAAAGCGTCGGCGCTGCCTCGGAAACGAATCGTCCGCGCGAAGCCGCGATGGCGATCGCAGGACCGATCACCGGCGATCACATTCGCATGACGAATCATGTGTGGCAGTTCTCGGCCGCGGCGACGCGCCGGCAATTGAATCTCTCGCGCCTGATCTTCCTCAACGATTTCACGGCGCTGGCGATGGCGATTCGCCACCTGCCGCGCGAAGACCTACAACAAATCGGCGGCGGACGTGCCGTGCTCGGGTCCGCGATTGCGCTGATCGGTCCCGGTACCGGGCTCGGCGTTTCGGGGCTCATCCCGGCCGGCGAACACTGGATTCCGCTGCAAGGCGAGGGCGGTCACGTCACGCTATCCGTTATGAACGAACGCGAAATGGCGGTGCTCTCGCAACTACGACGCCGTTTCTCTCATGTGTCCGCCGAGCGCGTGCTGTCCGGTCCCGGACTCGTGAATCTTTACGACGCCTTGTGCGCGCTTGAAGGCATTCGCGCCGAACCGTTGACGCCGCCCGAGATCACGAAGCGCGCGCTCGCCGGCACCTGCAAGCTGTGTCTCGAGACGGTATCGATGTTCTGTGCCTTGCTCGGCACGTTCGCCGGCAATCTCGTGCTCACGCTCGGCGCCGTGGGCGGTTTGTATATCGGCGGCGGAATCGTGCCCCAGCTCGGCGAGTTCTTTGCCAGCTCGGCATTCAGAGATCGCTTCGAAGACAAAGGTCGTTATGCGGATTACTTGGCCGATGTGCCGAGCTACGTCATTCGCACGGAGCTGCCGGCATTCATCGGTTTGGCGCGCGCGTTCGTGGATCCGGGGCCGAGGTGGGAAGCGGCGTGAGGAGGCTACAGGCTACGGGCGACAGGCCACAGCAAGCGACGCGCACTCTCCCTACAGCATACCGCCTCACCGTCAGCCGACCGTATCAGCGATCCACTTCGCAACGCCGCCGCCGATCGCCGCTGCGATCAAGAAAGAAAAGAAAGTGTGCAGCGAGCCGGCCTGGGGCAGGCCGATCGCGGTCACGAAGCTGAAGAGCTGACCTGCGGCATCGACGTTTTCCGACCAGGTCATGATTGCGTAGATGGTCGCAACGGCGGCAACGACGCCGCTGACCAAGCACACGACACCCCAGCGCCGCGCACGGGCAAGCGCCTGCAAGTTTTCCGTCAGCTCGCGCTCCGCTTGACGCTGAGCGTGCTCGCGCCGGCGCGCATCGAGCGCATTGATCTTCGCGAAGACTTGCCTGTCGAAAGCCGCGTCCAGACGCGGAGCACCGATCTGCGCCGACAGCTTCGCATCGAGCCGCTTGAGCTTGGCGTACTGCAGCCGGCAGCGCGGGCAGGTCGCGATGTGCGACTCGATTTCGGCACGTTCCGTCGACCGCACGTCCGCATCCAGCAGATCCTGAAGCCGATCGTTCCAGGCGCAGTCGTGTTGTTCCAGCTCGTCCATCGATATTCCGGATGGCCCTCTACGCTGCCTGCTCAGCGATCGCAATCAGTTTCTTGCGAGCGCGGTGCAGCAATGCTTTGACCGTGCCCAAGGGCAGACCCAGGCTGGCGGCCGTTTGCTCGTACGATTTGTCTTCCATATAAAACAACGTCACCGCTTGCCGGTAGCGCTCCGGCAATTGCTCCAACATCTGACCGACGCTGACGGTTGCCGAGTCGTCCGCATCCTCGATCGCGAGCGCTGCGACTTCGGGGTGGTAGCCGTCCTCGTCGTCATCGATCGAAACCAGCGGCCGGCGCTTACGCAGCTCGGACAGGCAAGCATTGCGCGAAATCGCGTACACCCAGGTCGACAACGACGACTGCCCCGCAAAGCCGGGCAATGCCCGCCAAATGCGCAAGAATACGTCCTGACACACATCCTCCGCCCAAGCGCGCTGCTGAAGCATGCTCAGGCACAGTCGAAATACCCGATCGCGGTAGTGCGGCAACAGCAACGCGAAGGCCTCACGGTACTGTCCGGCACCCAGGCGCTCCAAAACCGCAGTTTCCGTGTCCGCACCGGCCGCCTGCGTGATTGCTACTTGAGACACGACAGCCTCGAATAAGGTTGCGACGATGGTGACACTCTACTGAGAGTGCCGGCGGCGTAGTCGGCACGGGACCGGCGTATATCGGTCGTTCTCCGCCATTCGCCGACTGCAACCTTGGACGGGGCTGCGGCGTCACAAATGCCACACAAACTACAGGTGGGTTTCTCATGGATTTCGTCGTCGAGATCGTCGGGATCTTGGTAGGCGTCGGCTTCCCGGTCAGCCTCGTGGCGATCTATTTGATCCTGAATTACCGGAGGCGCCGCCACTTGATGGAGCTGTACCACGCCGAGCGCATGGCGGCCATCGAACGAGGGCTGGAGCTTCCGCCGCTGCCGCTCGAGCTGCTCGACGGGCGACGGCGCCGCAGCACGTCGCTGCTGCCGGGGTTGGTGTGGTTCTTCGTCGGTATTTCCGTGATGATCGCGCTACGCGCCTCGACGGATAGCTCGGGCATGATCGGCTTGGTGCCGGCGGCCATCGGCCTGGCCTATCTCATTTATTACTTCGCCGAGGGGCGCAAGCTCGAGACGAGACAGTTCGTGCAGGAACTGCCGAAGCCCCGCGAAATCAACGCGTGAGATCAGCCCCCGACGGGCTACCGTCGGGGAATGATGCCGAACTTGCCGCTCTGATAGTCGCGAAACGCCTGTTCGATCTGTTCGTGCGTGTTCATCACGAACGGGCCGTAGCGTGCGACTGGCTCATTGAGGGGTTTACCCGAAAGCAACAATAGCTCGGCCGACTCGGTCGCTGCCTCGCTCGAACTGAGCTCGACGCTATCGCCCGATCCGAGTAGTGCTGCTTGACCTGTGCGCACGTCGCGCCCCGCGACCTGCGCCGAGCCTCTGAACACGTAGATCAATGCATTCTGCTCGCGCGGCACGGGCTGCTCGACGCGCGCGCCCGGAGCGAGCGTGAAATGCAGCATCTGGATCGGCACGCGCGTGTCGATGCGCGACGTCGCGCCCAGCGACTCGCCGGCAATGACGCGGACGTGCACGCGCCCGTCCTGAGATTGTGCTTGCGGAATCTGCGCTGCTCGCAGGGTTTGATAACGCGGCGTCATCATCTTGTCCGCAGCAGGCAAGTTCACCCAGATCTGGAATCCATGCTGGGTTCCGCCGCTGCGCTTGAACGCCTCAGTGGGCATTTCCGAATGAATGACGCCGCCGCCCGCGGTCATCCATTGCACGTCGCCCGGGCCGAGCACGTCGACGTTGCCGAAGGAGTCGCGGTGCTCGTTCTCGCCTTGAAGAACGTACGTAACCGTTTCGAATCCGCGATGCGGGTGGTCGGGCGCACCGATCGCTCCGCCCGGCGGCCAATCGACCGGTCCCAAATGATCGATGAGCAAGAACGGATCGAAGTGGCTGAAACCGGGCACCGGAAACGGCCGACGCACCGGAAATCCACCGCCTTCGAGCGTACTGACGGCGTCCACGATGCGCACAACGCGGCGCGGTTCCATATTCGACGAGTATGCGATTTGATTCATGCGCCTAGCATCGCACAAACGCCTCGGCCGATCAGCGTCGTTGCAGGAATGATATTCATGCCGACGTCGTGCCGACGGCCGCTTTCGATCTGTCTGTACGGAAATCGCGGATGCTGTTCGAGCTCGTTTGGCGGCGTGCGGGCAGGCGCTCTTAAGCGACACCTGCCATTACCGAACGTCTCGCGCTACGCTGCGCGAGTTTCGGCTCGCGAGGTTAGACATGACGATCCGGATGCTCGTGAACATCGATGTGGACGACATCGCGAAGGGCGCAGAGTTCTATACGAAGGCGCTCGGACTGACGATCGGTCGCAAGTTCGGCCAGGATGCAATCGAGCTGCTCGGTGCCGAGGTTCCGATCTACTTGCTCGCGAAACCGAACGGAACGGTCGCATCGCCGATGAGTCGCCACCTACGTTCGTATGCGCGTCATTGGACGCCGGTGCACTTGGATTTCGTCGTCGATGAGATCGAGGGCGCCGTCGACCGCGCGCGCAACGCCGGCGCGCGGCTCGAAGGCCAGATTCGCACGAACAGTTGGGGCCGCATTGCGATGCTCGCCGATCCTTTCGGTCATGGCATTTGCCTGATCCAGTTCCTGGGTCGCGGCTACGACGAGATCGCGACGCCCTGACCGATGGCGCGCGCCCGATGGAAACGGCGCTACGCAGGGCTTTTGCCGCTATGCTTTACGCATGAACGAGCTCGTCTGTTGGAAATGCGGCGCTTCGCTCGCCGAGCTGACCCTGCCGTTGCGGCGGCTCGAGGAGTGCAAACGGTGCGGCGCCGAGCTGCACGTCTGCAAGATGTGCGAGTTCTATAGCACGTCCGTGGCGAAGCATTGCCGCGAGCCGATCGCAGAGGAAGTGAAGGACAAGGAGCGCGCGAACTTCTGCGATTATTTCAAGCCGCGGCCCAATGCGTACTCGACGGCGGCGCAGGATGCCGCTGCAAAGGCGCGTGCGGAGCTCGAAGCTCTGTTCGGCGGCGGTAAGCCTGCAACCGACGCCAAGTCGGACGCGGATCGTGCCAGGGAAGAGCTCGAAGCGTTGTTCAAGAAAAAGTAACGAAACCGGCGCCGCGCCAGAAACGTTTGCGCGCTCGCCGTTGCGCCTCAAGGCGCCGGCGCACGCGGTGCGCCCGTAGTGCGCTGCGCTTCCTCTTGCAGCCACTGCAGCACACCCGCGACGAGCGGATCGTGAACTTGCCGCGGCAGACATACGGCGTAGATCGAGAATTCATCCGGCACCTCGTGCTCGAATACCTGCACGAGCCGGCCTGTCGCAAGGTCGTTGCCGACGAACACGGTCGAAGCGAGGGCGATGCCCTGGCCTTCGAGTGCCGCCTGCAGCATCGCATTGCGATCGCCGCAAATGATGCCGCGGCGTGCATTTACGTTCTTCGCACCGACCGCTGCCAACCAACGCACCCAGCCGTGGTGCGAGTCATCGTGCAGCAGGGTGTGATGTTTCAAATCCGCGAGCGTGCGTAGCGGCGGTCCGCGCTTCAGGAGCTGCGGCGCGCACACGACGATTTCCTTCGGCTCGAACAGCGGCACGACGTGCAAGCCGGGATAGTTGCCCCGGCCGAACCGAATGCCGATGTCGACGTCTTCGCGCGTGAAGTCCACCAGTCGCGCCGTCGTGCTCACGTGCAAATCGACGTCGGGGAAGCGCGCGGCGAACGTATGGATGCGCGGCATCAACCAACGCGCTGCGAGCGATGCGAACGTCGAGATCGAGAGCTTGCGGCGCAAGGCGGGCGTCGAAACGTCTTCGATCGCGCTTGCCAGACGATCGAAGGCTTCGCGCGTACCCGCGGCGAGCAGCGCACCGTGCGCCGTGAGCTTCAAGCCGCGCGGCAGGCGCTCGAAGAGTTTCGTGCCGAGCCGCAGCTCGAGTTGTTTGATCTGGCGGCTGACGGCGGCGTGCGTGACGTTCAACTCTTGTGCGGCTGCACTTAAGTTCAATGTACGCGCCGCAACGTCGAACGCGCGCAGCGGACCTACGGGAAGCCTTTTCATCGCGCTGGCGGCCGGTCGGCGGAACGAAAGACGGCGAAAAACAGCGTATACAACGAAGGTTTCACGATGGATTCACGACGCATTCACGGATTCGCATTCATCGCGCATCGTTTGCGGCGATCTATGACTTCCAGTCACAGATGAAGTGCACAAAGTGTAGCTAGTGCACGACCGGATGCGAGCCTAATCTAGCCTCCCAATAGCGATATGCACAGTTGTTTGGAGGCTCCCATGGACGAGTACCTGTTCTTGGTGATGACCAAGCTCAAAGCTGACCGTCTGAAGCTCGAGCGCGAGGAGCGCGAGCGGCAACGTCTCTGGGCCGCGCCGGTGGAGAGGAGCCGCAGCAACGACAGACGCACGTCGCACGATGCAGAGCGGTTTTTCTCGAAACTCGAATGGAGGGAGCAGTCATGAAGAAGTTCGTTGCCATTGCCGCAACGCTGGCGCTTCACATAGGCGCAGCGTTCGCTTTCCAGCACAACGCCGATAAGGCGTTGCCGACGCCCAACGGCGAAGTGATCGTCGTAGAGCTTGGATTCGGTCCTGTGCCGGCGCTGGCCTACGCGCACGACGCTGATCCGGTGCATGCGGCGTTGTGAGAGCAACAGGCTATAGGCGGTAGGCTGGGGAGGGCGCGCGGGGCGCGCCCTTTGTTTTTGGGAAGAACTGAGGGCTCGAGCTCGAGGCACGATGCTCGGGTTAAGCCGCGAGAAGGCGCGTCGCTACAGCCTACAGTCTACGGCCTACAGCCTGGAGCTCGTGGTCACGAGCTTCCCAAGCTTCTGCAATGCCTGCTCGATCGTCGCGCTCCACGGCAGACCGCAGCTCAATCGAATGTAGTTGCGGTATTCGCCTTTGGCGGAAAACACGATGCCGGGCGCAATGCCGATTCGGCTGGCGAGCGCAGTCTGGAACAGCTCGGCACCGTCGACGTTCGGCGGCAGCTCGATCCACACCACGAGGCCTCCCGCCGGGCGCGTCACGCGAGTGCCGGGCGGGAAGTATCGTGCGACCGCATCGATGAACGCTTGTGCATTCGCAGCGAGCGAAGTCCTAACGCTGCGTAGGTAACGGTCGTAGCCGCCGCTTGCGTAATAGCGCGCGAGCACGCGTTGCTGCAGCGTCGGCGAAGCGACTGATGAGTAGAACTTGGCACGCGAGATATCCGCATGAAACGATGGACTGATCGCCCAACCGATGCGATATCCGAGCGCGATCGTCTTGGAGACCGAGCCGCACGAGATCACCAGACCGGCTTCGTCGAACGCACGCATCGAGGGCGGGCGTCGGCTTCCGTAATGCAGGTCGCCGTAGATGTCGTCCTCGACGATCGGCACTTCGCGTTCGGTCAATGCAGCGACGATGTTGCGTTTCGCCTCATCGGGCGTCAGCGCGCCCACCGGATTGTTGAAGTTCGGGACGAGCACGGCCGCGGCCAAGCGCGTCGACCGCGCAATCTCGCGCACTGCATCCGCATCTATGCCTTCACCCGGGCGATTCGGCACTTGCACGACCTTGAGCCTCAGATGCTCGATGACCTGCAACAGCCCGAAGTACGTCGGCGACTCGACGAGCACCGTATCGCCCGGTTGGCAGAGCACTTGCAGCGACAACGTGATCGCATCCATCGTGCCGCTCGTGATCACGACGTGATCCGGATCGGTCGGTGCGCCGGCAAGCGTCATGCGCTTGGCAATCTGATGACGCAACTCGGCATCGCCGGGCGGTGCGATGATCTCGCCGGCATTGAGCGGGTGATCGCGCAGCACTTCCCGCAGCAGATTGTTGAGGCGCCGATTCGGATACATCGTCGGCGATGCGAATGCGCCGTTGAGCGGCACGATGTCCGTGCGGCTCAATGCCTTCATGCACGTATCGAGCACTTCCGAAGCGATCGATACGGGGCGGCGCGAGCGCGTCACTTTGGGTCGCGGCTGCGGCAGTACCGTTGGGCTCGGCGGGCGCACGTAGAAGCCCGATTGCGGGCGCGCTTCGATCAAGCCGATGCTTTCCAGATGCATGTACGCCTGCACGACCGTCGAGACGCTGACCTTGGCGGCACGACTCATCGCGCGGACAGACGGAATGCGTTCGTTGGCGCGGAGCGCTCCGGAAACGATCTGTTTCTCGACGAGGCTCGCAATGCGCTCGTAGAGCAGCGGTGGGTTTGCGGACATGGCGACGGGCTCGAGCGACGCGTGAAGACTTCCGGGTCACCGACTGTATCGGTGAGCACTCAGTTTACCTGAATCTGTACTGCTGCCGTCCAGCGCGGCAGAATGAGGTGGCATGTCTGTCAATACATCGATTTCCGCCCGCGTATCGCTCGGCGTCCTTGCGGCATTCGCAGGGATTTATCTTATTTGGGGTACGACTTATCTCGGCATCGCGGTCGCGATTCAGACGCTGCCGCCGTTCATCAGCGGTGCAGCGCGCTTCCTCATTGCTGCGGCGCTCATGTACGTCTGGATTCGCTGGCGCGATCCGCAGCCGTTCGATGGTGTGAACATTCCGCTCGGTCTGTTCTGCGGCGTGCTCTTGTCGGGCGTGGGCAATGGATTCGTCATTTGGGCGCAGCAGGGCATTCCGTCGGGAATCGCAGCCTTGATCGTAACGGCGGTGCCCGTCGTCGTGCTGATCATCGATTGGACGTTGTTCAGCAAGCGCGCGCCGTCGAGGCAGGCGCTGTTCGGTACCGCGATCGCAGTTGCCGGCGTCGCAACGATCGTTCTCCATACGCGCTCGCTGGCCGGACATGCGCAACCGATGCATCTCGCCGCAATGATCGTCGCGGTGATCGGCTGGAGCTTCGGAACGTTGCTGCAGAAGCGTGCGGCGAATACGAAAACCGTGCTGAGCTTTACGTGCGTGCAGATGTTCGGAGGCGGATTGTTCCAGCTCGTACTGTCGTTCTTCGACGGCGAGTGGCAGCGCTTCGATCCCGCCCAAGTCTCGCTGAGCTCTGCGATCGCGCTCCTGTACTTGATCGTGTTCGGGAGCTTGATCGCGCTCAACTGTTATCTTTGGTTGCTGACGCGCGTTTCTGCGCAGAAGGTGACGACGTATGCGCTCGTCAATCCTGTCGTCGCGCTCATCTTGGGCGCGGTCGTGCTCGACGAACGAGTGACGATGCTCGCGGCGGTCTCTGCAGTACTCGTGCTCGTGGGCGTTGCGCTCGTGTTGTTCCAGGGAATCGAGTGGAAGACCCTGGCTGCACGCGTCGCCCGCGTCGAGCAGGGTTGACGGTTTCGCTGGATCACGTATCGGCGGTCGCGGGTCTCGCGGCAAAGCGCTCTTGCTGAATGACGTAAAGACCGCTTGCGACGATGATCGCTGCGCCGACGAGCATTCGGAGGCTTGGTGCGGTTGTCCAGATCACCCAATCGAACAGCATTCCCCAGGCGAGCGCCGTGTATTCCAGCGGCGCAACGACGGGCGGCGGCGCGCGCCTGAACGCTTCGGTGATGAAATACTGGCCGAAGGCGCCGAAGATTCCGAGAGCGACGATCCAAGGCCAATGCTGCCACGCGATCGGCGTCCAATCCTTCGCCGCAATCACGCCGCTGATCAGCGTCATGATCGAAAGCGCCCAGACGACCGTTGCAGAGCTAGAGTCGGTGCGCGAGAGGATGCGGATCGTGATCGCGCTCAACGCATAGCCCAAAGCTGCAGCAAGCGCAGCAAGGCCGCCGAGCGAAATCAAACCTGCGCCGGTCGGATTGAGCACGAGCAGGACTCCGCACAGCCCGACGACGACGGCAATCCAACGCCGTGCACCGACGTGCTCGCCCAGCAGCGGAACGGAAAGCGCGGTGATGAGCAAAGGCGCCGACATGAAAATCGTGTAGGCATCGGCAAGCGACAGCCATCGGACCGAGTAAACGAATCCCCAAAGCGTCAAGACGGCGAGAAAACCGCGGATCAAGTGCAACCCCCAGCGGCGCGGAACCAGGTTTCTCCAGCGCCCGAAAAGAGCGACGGCGCCGAGCAGCAACGGCAGAGACGCGACACCGCGCATGAACGTCACTTGCATCGCAGGATAGGTCGCGACGAGATACTTCATCGTGACGTCCATCATCGAGAACGTCGCGACGGCCGCGAGCATCGACAGAATTCCGCGCAAATGCGACATGGAGATAACCGCGATCGAAGGTGAAAGTCGCTACGAGTGCAGGCGGCTCGCGGCGGGTCCGAGAGTGTACCGAACGAGAGGCTCGCGTGCCGTCCCGATCCTGCGGGGATGAGTGGAACCCGCTGCAGCCGAGCGTGTTTCATCTCCTGGTAACGCGAGGAGCCGTCCATGACGCGCCTAAGTCAAGACGAGATCCTGTATTTCAAGAATCGCTTGCGGGAGCGCGCGAACCAATTGCGAGCCGAAATCCGCAGCACGCTCGAGCGCTCTTCGGATGAAACGCACGTTCGTATCGCCGAGCAGGTTCGCGACATGGAAGACGATGCCTTTTCGAATCTGATCGTCGACTTGAATCTGTCCGAGATCGAACGGGACGCCGAGGAGCTGCGCCGGATCGAGGCTGCCTTGCGTCGCGCGAAGGACGGCAGCTTCGGTCTGTGCGTGGACTGCGGTGCAGCCATCCCGAAGCCGCGGTTGGAGGCGGAGCTGGCTGCATTACGTTGCGTCCGATGTCAGGCGCTGTTCGAGAAAACGCACGCAACGCCCGGCATGCCGACGCTGTAAGCAAAACTTCTCGAAAGCGCTCCGCGCCTCGCTTTCCTGCAAGCTACAATGCCCGCCGGTCCGGCAGCGCGCTCCTTGCGTGTCTCGCCGGCAGCTCCGCCGGCCCGATCGGCGATGCCCCTCGAGCCAATCTGTGAGTCTTTGTTTATGCGCCAAGTTTTCATCTGCGATGCCATTCGAACCCCCATCGGCCGCTACGGCGGTGCGCTCGCACAAGTTCGCACCGACGATCTCGGAGCGATTCCGATCAAGGCGCTGATGGAGCGCAACAAGGGCGTCGATTGGGCTGCCGTCGACGACGTGTATTTCGGCTGTGCGAACCAAGCCGGCGAAGACAACCGCAATGTCGCCCGCATGTCGGCACTGTTGGCCGGGCTGCCGGATTGCGTACCGGGCGCAACGATCAATCGTCTCTGCGGCTCCGGTCTCGACGCGGTTAATTTGGCGGCGCGCGCCATCCGCACCGGCGAGGCCGAGCTCGTCATCGCAGGCGGCGTCGAAAGCATGACTCGTGCGCCGTTCGTCATGGGCAAAGCCGACACCGCGTTCTCGCGCACGGCCAAGATCGAGGACACCACGATCGGCTGGCGTTTCATCAATCCCATCATGAAAGAAAAGTACGGCGTCGACTCGATGCCGGAGACCGCGGAGAACGTCGCCGAAGAATTCAAGATCAGCCGTGCCGACCAGGATGCGTTCGCGCTGCGGAGCCAGCAGCGCTACGCGGCCGCGCGCGATGCGAAGTTCTTCGAAAACGAAATCACGCCCGTGACGATCCCGCAAAAAAAGGGCGATCCGATCGTCTTCGCCGCCGATGAGCACCCGCGCGAAACGTCGCTCGAAGCGCTCGCAAAACTGAAAGGCGTCGTGAAACCCGACGGGACGGTGACGGCCGGCAATGCATCGGGCGTCAACGACGGCTCGTGCGCACTATTGCTTGCGAGCGAAGCCGCTGCCGCGAAATACGGTTTACGCGTGCGGGCGCGAGTCATTGCAACGGCGACGGCGGGTGTACCGCCCCGCATCATGGGTATTGGTCCTGTTCCGGCGACGCGCAAAGTGCTGGCGCTTGCGAAGCTCGATCTCGAACAAATGGATGTCATCGAGCTGAACGAGGCCTTCGCCGCGCAGGCGCTTGCCGTGCTTCGCCAGCTCGGGGTGCCCGACGACGCCGCGCACGTGAATCCGAACGGCGGCGCAATCGCGATCGGACATCCGCTCGGTGCCAGCGGCGCCCGCCTCGCGACGACCGCCGTCAATCAGCTCGAGCGCATCAAAGGCCGGTACGCGCTGTGCACGATGTGCATCGGCGTCGGACAGGGCATCGCGATGGTGATCGAGCGCGTCTAGAACCGATCTCGAACTTCGCGCCCGCTCGCGAAACCCCGGGAAAACTCCCAAAACCGGCGAGCAAGGCGCGTAGTCAATGCCGGCACGCCGACGTGCGCGGCTGCCGGCAGGCGCGTCTTCCGCATGCGACAAGTCGGCTGCAACATTCGGGCGTCTGGCTTGTCCGACTCCATGTTCGCTGCCAACCGAGTACACTCCCGATCAAGTCGGCAGCTATGCGGGTTTCCCATGAACCGACATCCCGAAAAAAGCGCTTTTGGCGAGCCCACTGCACTGCCGACAGCGCAGGTTCTGCCCTTCGAGCGTCAATCCGAGCTGCAGAAGGCGGTCCAACAACGCGCCCAGGAGACGATCGACCGGGAGCGCGATCGCGCGGCCGCCTATCGTCCGAAGCCGCTACGGCGGGCGATCACCTTGCTGCTTGCGACGATTCCAGTCTTCTTGACGTTCGGTGCCGCGATCAGCTTCATCGGCGTGCTCAAGCGGTTCAATGCGACGGTTTTCGGTACGAGCGCGCCGACGCAAACGCAGGAAGCTGCCTCGCCTGCTCCGGCGCCCGAAATGCCGCCTAATTCGGACGTCGTCATTCTCCAGCCCTACGACGTCCCAGGGGCAGTCCCTAGGGAACAAAGTAGTTCCCCTGGGTCACCGACTCCGTAGACCTCGCTAAGGTTGCAGCCACGTCGGATTTACGGCTGCAAAGCGCGATTCAACGCACGACGCGGTCTTCACTCCGACCGATGCCGATAGATTGGCTGTCGGCGCAATGAGTTAACACGCTCCCGTGCGACGTGGATATGACGCGAACAGTCTTCGACGATTTCGATGAGTTTGCGGATGCGATCAAAGGTGCCGCGGGCCGGTTCGTACCGACTGCGCTTTCCCGCGAGCCTTGGTGGATCGAATCCGCGACGCTCGGACGCATTGAGTTGCAACAATTCCAGATCGGCGGTGCCGCGGCCTATGCAGGCATAGGCGCGCCGGACACGCTCACGATCGGCATTCCGCTCTCCGACCCCCGACGCATTCGTGTCGACGGTCATGCGCTCGAGCACAACTCGCTGATCTATCTCAAACCCGACCAGCCCTTCACGACGGCGGCGCGTGAACCGACGCGCTGGCTGGCAATCAGTTTGCCGCTGCACGCGAACGGCTCGAGCGCGTCGCTTTTCGATGGGGAGCAAGTCCTCGCATCGCTCGAGCCAGGAACACGCGCGCAGACGCGGCCGGAAACGCTCGATCGCTTGCGCGAGCTCGCCGTGCGAATCGGTACCGGAGAATTTCTCGATCCGGCGGCTGCAGCGAGCGCTGAAAAAGAAGCGATTGCCGCCGTGTTGAGCGCGATCGAAGCCAGCTCGGCGACGCTCGACCGCCATATCGGCAGGCCGCAAGTGCCACGCACGCGCGTCATCTCCCGTGCGCTCGCGCTCATGGAAAGCAAGAAGGGCAAGCCGTTGTTCATCGACGAGCTATGCCGCGCGACGGACGTCAGCGAGCGCACGTTGCGCAACGTGTTTCAGGAGTATTTCGGCGTCGGCCCGATTCGGATGCTGAAAGTGCGCCAGCTCCTCGAAATTCGCGCCGCACTGCTCGAGGCCGACCCTGGCCACGATACGGTGGCGCGTACAGCAGCGCGTTTCGGCGTGTGGGATTTCAGCTTGTTCGCACGCAACTACAAGGCGCTGTACGGCGAGAGTCCTTCGGAGACGCTGCGCAAGGCGCAGCGCAAATCGGCGGATGCCGGCCCTCGATGGATCACGTATGCAGCGCGCATCTTCAGGATGCCCGAGACCGCTCCTTCGGAGCTGCTGCCCCGCCCCGAGCTGCGCGCTACAAGCTTGCTCGAATGAACAACGTCGGACCGTCGATCGTCATGTCGACGAGTCCCGGCGTGCTCTCGTTGCCCGATTCGACATCGAGCGTGAACGAGCGATAGCCCAGACCGAACACGAGCTGCGGATGCGTGCGCCATGTGATGGCTGCGCGTGCATCCATGAGAGAGCCGTCGACGTCGTCGATTTCCGCCGTGAGATATTGCAGGCGCGCTTCGAAGCCCCACTGGTCGGTGAAAGCAAAACGACCTTCCAGGCCGACGAGGGGTAGCGGTGCGACCCCCGTTTCGGAATCGCGCACGACCCGGCTTCGCACCACGGCGTTCGCTTCGATCTCGGCAACTTGAATTCCGAACGTCGCGGTCAGCTCCGCGCGCTCGTTTGCGATGAAGCGAAAGCCGTAGGTCAAGCCGAACATCGTGAGGTTGAGCTCGCTGTCGATGCGCTCGCCTCGGAAGTACTCGTCGTTTTCGAACACGATGTCGCGCTCGAGAATCGTCTGGGCGGAACGGCGCGTAGTGAAACCGTTGAGGCGCACGAGATGATGCTCGCCGGGCAGCAAGGTCAGCTCGCCCAACACGAGGAATTGCCCGTCGTCGAGAGCGAGATCGTCTTCCGCAGCAACATGCGTACCCTGCGCGGCGAGCGACGGATCGATGCGCACCTCGGTGCTGTAGGCTGCTGCGAGCACGGCCACCTCAGCGCGGAAGCGGTCTTCGAGAATCTTCGGTTTCGGCTTGGGCGCCCATTCCGGAAGCGCAGGGTTCTCGGCGGCTTCCCCGACGGACGCAAGCAACAATCCCGCAGCCATCGCGACTGCGAACGCACGTTGATGGGACAAATGCGTCTCCTCGCTGATCGACTTGGGCTGCAAGCCTACCGTGTTCGGCAACTGCCCGCAGCCGGGCTCTCAGCCCGCGATCCAATGATCGTCCCAGCGAATGGGCGATTTCCGGTCGACCGTCACAAACCGCGAACGAGAGCGCGCATCTGTCAAGGTGTAGAGCGTGCCGTCGCGCTGGGAGGCGGCGATCGATCCGTCGGCAAGTCGCGACACGCCGTACGTTTCCGCCGCTGCGATGAAGCCGGCAAAGGTTTTTTCGGCCAGAGACCAGCAGGCAACTCCGCGTCCGTAGGGGCAAGCGGCGGCGATGAGATCCGCGCGTTCGCTGAGGGCGATGCTCGCGACGTAGCCGCGTAGCTGCGCGCGCTGCTCGGGCGGTAGCGGTAGCTGCCGCAATCCCTTGTCCGGCAAGTACAGCGCAGCGACGGTCGGTGCGTGTTCGGGCTTGCCTTCGTATTGAAGGCCGACGGCGACACGACCGTCCGAAGCGACCGCAAGGTGACGAATGCTGAGCAGGTGATCGGGCAGGCGCCATTGCTCGAGGCGCGCACCGCTACGCGCATCGAGCACGACGAACGATGGATCCATGGTCGGAATATTGAGCTTGCGCCGGTAGCTGCGCGGATGCGTGAGGATGCCGCCGTTCGCAACGAAGAGCCGCGTGCCGTCCGTCGACCATGCGATCTCGTGCGGATCGATCCCGTGCGTGTCGATCTCGTGCGAGATCGCAAACGTGCGTGCATCGCGAACAGCGACGACACCGCGTGCTCTTTCGAAATCGTGCTCCGGCGTGAGCAACCAAACGCCATCCGGGGAAAACAGGCCGTGCCCTGCAAAATGCCGCTCCGAAGTCGTTTCGCATGCGAGTCTCACGCGATTCGTCGTGCGATCGAACTCGAACGCCTGCGTTCCGGGCCTGCGAGCGAAATAGACGACGCGCATCGGATCTCGCGGATCGATCGTGCAACCGTGTGCCCGCATCGGAACGCGGGCACCGAACACTTCGCGAGATTCGAGATGCAATCCGCCGACGTATTGCGTGCCGCGTTCGTCCTCGAAGGCGCCGAGCAGCGTTCCGCTGTGCGCAGAACGCGAGAACAGCGCTGCGAATCCGGCGGCACCTAAGCCGACTGTCGAAAACGAACTCAACAGAAACCCGCGGCGGTTCATCACAACGATTCCAAGAACTTCAGCAACGCCTCACGCTCTGCGCGCGACATCCGCAAGTACGCGTCGCGCGCCGATTGTGCTTCCCCGCCGTGCCACAGAATGGCTTCGCTGGCATTGCGTGCACGTCCGTCGTGCAGGTAGCGCGTGTGCCCATTGACCGCTTGTTGCAGACCCATGCCCCACAAGGGCGGCGTGCGCCATTCGTTTCCTGTCGCCAGAAAATCGTCTCGACCATCCGCAAGCCCGGGCCCCATGTCATGTAGTAGCAAATCCGTGAACGGATGGATGACTTGCTTCGAGAGCCACGGCGCATCGGGAACTTCGCCCGTCGTAAACGTCGGACGATGACATGCAGCGCACCCTGCGGAGGCAAACAGCTTCGCGCCTTGCTTCACCTGCCGATCGTCGAGCTTGCGCCGCGCAGGAACCGCAAGCATGCGCTGGTATTGCACGATACGATCGAAGATCTCGTCGCTGATTTCCGGGCTGCCGCCGTCGGGCGCTTCGATGCAGGCGATCTGAATATTCGTGCAGTTCTGATCGGGCTTGAGCCTCGTCGTCATGCCGATCTCGTGCAAGAACGCCGCGGCGGTCTGATGCGCGACGTCGGGTTGATTGGCCTTCCAGCCGAAACGCCCCAGCACGACGCGCCTGTTCACCGAATCCCAGACGCGGTTCGGGCGGCCGGAGATGCCGTCGCCGTTGCGGTCGTCGGGATCGCTGAGCTCGAGAATCTGCTCTTCCGGAATTGCTTCTAGCAGTCCGACGCCGAACACCGACGGTGCAACGCGCGGAGAAAACGTCGTGTCCGGTGCGAGCTCGCCGTATGCCAGCTCTTCGAATCGGTAGATCGGCTCCAACAACGTGTACGGCTCGCCGTCTGCGAACGTGCCCTTGATCTCGTGATACTCGATGCGGACCGTGCCTTCCGGGGGAATGTTGCCGATCGCGAACGGATTCAGATTGCTGCCATAGTGCGGATCGGGGCTCGGCTCTCCGTTCGGACCCGCTGCCGATCTGCCGAACTGAATGACGAGCGCGACTGGTTTTTCGCCGGGCTGAAGGGGCGGCGCGCCGCGACCGTCGTTCGCGTGGCACTGGTCGCAGCTACGCGCATTGAAGAGCGGACCGAGCCCGTCGCGCGCATTGGCGGTTGCAGGCGCCACGATCCAGGCGCTGTTGAAGAAGGCATTGCCGATGAAGAATGCGCCGCGCCGCTCGACATCGAGATTCGCCGCCGGTTGCGAGAACGCGTTGCGATTCGCTTCGCGGATCGTCGTCGCCCCGCCGGACATCGGCTGAAGCAGCTCTGCGGTATCGACGCGCGAGCAGCCGGCAAAGAGCGCCAAGCTTGCAACCAGCGCTGCAAGAAGTCCGTGTATAGCGCGCACGTCCTTTCGTCGTGCTTCAGTCTCCATCGGACTCGATCGGCGAAAGGAAGATTTGCAATGCCTCAGCTGCACGCATGAGCGATTGCGAGAGCGTGTGCAGCGCGTCGATCGCGGCCTGGACGCGAGCTCGTCCCTCCGCGTTGTCGGGCTGAATCTCGCGGTCGAACGGATCGCGGATCGCCTCGAGTGCTTCACGCGTACGTGCCATACGTGCTTCGATTTCATCGGCCACGCGCGGATCGGCATCTCTGACGAGCTGGGCGAGGCTCGGCCCCTCGAGTTGTTGACCGGCGAGCGTCCGATAACGCCCGAAGTACACGCTCTCGATGCCGGCGAAGTTGTTGCGCAAGTCTGCCGCCGTCGTGTCGCTGAAGCAGTTCTGTTCTTCCTCTTGATCGCCCGAGATGAGCGGTACGTTCATGCGCTCTCCGGCCATCTCGACTTCGGCGAGCGTGATGATGCCGGTCAGCATGCGCTTCAAGCCGGTGTAGACATCGCCGCTCACGAGCTTGGTGCGATAGTTGTCGGTACCTGCAGGCGGCACGCGCCACTCGTCGGCGACGCTTTCGAGATCGCGAATCAACAGCGTCGTCGCTGCCTTGAGATATCGTCCCCGTCGCGCAGGAATGCTGTTCACGTCACCGGTCGAAACGAAATCTCGAAAAGAGCGCTGACCTGGCGACTCGGGCGGATCGTTCAGATCCTGGCCCCACAGCAAGAATTCGATCGCGTGGTAGCCGCTTGCGATGTTCTTTTCGCCGCCCGCTTCGTTCTGTTCGGCGATCAACTCGGGCGTGATCGTCGGAAACCTCTCGGGATGGCCGATGATGTCGAGTCCCGGCGCCGCGCCATAGTGCGCGACGTCGACAGCGTCGATGTGATTCTCGTCGAGCGGCCAACCGTTGATCTGACCTTCGGGACCGCCTTCGCCGTCGATCGGCCCGCCGTAAAACCGGAACGCCTCGGAATGGCTGTACGGAATGCGTGCGGCCTTCCATCGCTCGCGCGCGGCGTTCAGCGTCGCTTCGCTCGGATCTGCGAGTAGTGCGTCCACGGCGGCGTCGAGCTCGCGCACGGTCGCAAGCGAATCCTCGTAAACGGCAAGCACGAGCTTCGCGTAATGGTCGACGACCGGCCGGCGCGGATCGTCGGCGGGCTCACGAGCACAACCGTGAAGCACGAGCGAAGTCAGAATGGCCGCGTAGGCGGCGGGGCGGATGGAAAAGCGCATGACGTGCAGCGTGTAGTGTCGGAAATCGCTGTCGCAGCCTGCTCGCGGCTGGCAGCGGACGCTGCTGCATTCTATTCGTAATCGAGAATGATTCGCAATTAGACGCGCAACCTAATGGGTGGGTCGCGTCTCGCCGTGATCGGAGGAAGGTCGCGAGGGCGGTTCGTCACGGTCGAGATGCACGGTGCGACGCCGATGGAGAATGTCTTTGAGCTCTTCTTTTCGGATTCCCATGCGACGGGCAGCTTGGTCGAGCGGCAGGTTCTCACACACGATCAAGCTGATTGCAGTCCAATACAACGCTCGCTTCGTTCGCTCGTAGTGACGCATCGTTCCGTCCCGTCCCTGTCAGCGGTCCGATCGAATTTAGTAACGGCAAAATCGCGAGACAAACGCAATAAATACGTACGTCTCTCATCGCAGACACGGTTCGGGGTTTTCCTCAGCGGACTGGTTCAGGAAAGTCGGCGCCACGACGCTACTCAACTGTAGCGTTTCGAATTCTCGAGTTAAGTCGCAAGCCGTTTGCTGACGAACTGCCAGTTCGCAATCGTCTCGATGACATTCTGTACGAAGCGGGCACGGTCGTACTGGTAGTCGAGATAGTACGCGTGCTCCCATAGATCGCACGTCCATACTGCGTGCAGATTCGACGTAAGCGGGTTATCGGCGTCATGCGTCGTCACGATTTGCAGACGATCGTTTCGTAGCACGAGCCACGCCCAGCCGCTGCCGAAGTGATCGACCGCCGCTTCGACGAAGCTGTCGCGAAAATTCGCAAACGAGCCGAACGAGGCATCGATCAGCTTGGCGATCGGCTCGGGCGGAGTGCTACCGCCGTTCGGCGCGATCGATTCCCAGAAGAAATCGTGGTTCCACACTTGAGCGGCATTGTTGAAGATCTTCCGCTCTTTGCCATTGCGATTTGCGGTTGCCCGCACGACCGACTCGAGGTCCGAGCTCTCGTACGGCGTCCCTTCGGTCAAGTCGTTCAGCTTCTTCAGATATGCTGCGTGATGTTTGTCGTGATGGAGCTCGAGCGTGCGATCCGACATCGTCGGACCGAGCGAATCTTTCGGATAGGGCAGCGGCTTGAGCGTGAAGGCCATAAGGGTCGCTCCGAGTGCTCGTTGCCAACGTGCGGAGCGCGCACGCGGTTCCTCGCGCTACCAGGATTGCGCGCCGATGTTCGTCAGACGCCGTGTCGCCAGACGTCGGACGAAACTCGGGTCGCCGAACGTGCCGTGCGTTGCCGTCGATGTAACTTCATAGACGAAGCTGCTCCCGTTCGCGATGCGCACGCAATCGACGGTCACGGTGAATCCGCCGAACCCGGCGAGACCACCGAGCGGCACGTTCGTCGGTGCGCAAGGCAGGTCGTGGTCGGGATCCGAATGTACGCGATGGGACCAGAATTCCAAGCCGGCATGTGCCGCTGCCTCGGCTCGATACTGCAGCAACTGCAAATTCGTCGTCTGGCTTTGCAAAGCGCCCAGTCGCACGGCGACCAACCCGAGCCCGGCAGTGACGATGATCAGGAACAGCGCTGCAATGAGTGCGGAGCCGCGTTGTTTGCGAGAACCGGCGCTCATGGGTCATTGTCCATCGGAAACTGCTCGTGGATGCGCAGCGTCTCGGTCGTACCCGTGACGCTCGTGCGCTCGAGCGAAATACGCAAGATCAGCGTGTCGTCGCAGACGGTGAGATTCGTGCGGCAGGCGACGTTGCACGAGGACACCGTATCCGCGAGCAATCGATTCTCCACGCCCGCTTGATTCAACTGCGGCGCAGCTTCCGAAGCAGGAAGGTTCGGGCTCAGCGCATAGTTCGAGAAACGTCGAAGCGTGCGCGTTGCAGAGTTGCATATATAAGTGACGGGCGTGCGAACGACGAACATGCGCCCGCTCGTGCCCGGATCGGCGAAGCGGAATCCCGACGGAATCGACACGGCTTCCTGACGGGCTGCGACGTTTCGCGCGACATTGATCTCGAGGCCTGCAGGCGTGATCACTCCTGGGTTCGCTGTCGTCGCATACACGTTTCTACCGCCGACGCCGCGCCCCAAGTTACCGACGACGAGATGTGCATCGAGCCGGTACGTGTTTCCGGCTGAAGCATCCAAGTAGCCGAGCACGGTGAATTGCGTTTCGCTGGCCGGCGAAAAATCCAAGCCTCGCGCCGAGTCGCTCAGTTCGTCTGCGCGCTCGTAGTTCACGACTGCATCGACGAGCACCATCTCGATGATCGAACGCGATCCGGCATTCGTCACGCTGACGCTGTTCGGAAGCGCCCGACGCAAGTCGTCCGCCAGCGAGCGCGAGATGACTGCGGCGGTATCGCTGAGTTGAGCGCGTCCGGACTGATCCAAGTACGCATTGATGGGTGCGGTCGACGCAGTGACGACGAATGCAGCGAGGATCGCCGCAATCGCGAGCGCGACGACGACTTCGATCAGCGTGAAACCGCGATTTGGGGTACAGCGGCTCATGGGTGATCCGTCTTGATTCCACTCAGCACCGTGCTGTCGCCGAACGGATCGACGACAGTGACGACGACGCGGCGTACGTCGGCGGCTGGGATCGGACCGATCGCAGTTTGCGAAACCGCGACGCGGACCCGGTAACTGCTCAAGTTAGGCACGGGATTGCCGAAACGGTCGGTCGGGGCCTCGTCGATTCCGTTGTAGTGATCGACGCAGGTGAAGTCGCGGCGCAGGACCGGCGTGCCAGTGCACGCGAAGGAACGGCTCAGAATTTCCTGGAGGTAGGCGTTCGCGATACTCGCGCTTTGCGCTTGCGTCATCGTCTCGGCGCTGCGTCGCGCCATCGTCGACAGCAAGCCGATGATCGTACCGCCGGCCGCTGCGATGATCACGGTCGCAACGACGACTTCGATCAACGTCATGCCGCGCTGAGCGTGCCGCATCATGGCGTTACCGTCACGTGGCCGCTGTCTTGAATCGAGATCGTGAAAGGGCCGACGGCGATCGGGGCAGGGGCGCCGCCAACGACGGCGCCGTTCGCGTCGAACACGATCGTAGTCGCCGGTGCGACCGAGACACCCGAGGGTGCAGTCCCGGCCGCGAGCGTGCCGTCGGCGCGGCGCACGGGCGTGCTCCACGGCGAGCCCGTGCTGTTGCAGGCCGCAAGCGAAGCCCGCTGCTGCAGGGAGTAATTGGCGGCATCGATGAAGACAGCGACGCCGCAGCCGCTCGCAAGCGCGATCTTGCGCGCGTAGCGCAGCGAACCCGCAAGCTCATCGGCATAACCGCGCTCTTGAAACGTCTGAGTGTTGAACAGGCGCGGCACGCTGACCGCAGCGACGATTGCGACGATGACGAGCGTTGCGAGCAGCTCCACGAGCGTGAAACCGCAATGCGAGCGCGAAGAGGAAAACGAATGAAGGCGTTCGAGATTCATGACGCGGAGGCTGTCATCGGAACGCCGTTGGGGATCGTGAGTCGTAATTCGTGATTCTCGAATCCGTGAATCGTGGCTTTTGGTAAAGCCGGCGCGAATGCGCCTCTACCTTCAGTTTTCAGCCTGAAGGAAAGGCGCCCTCGCGGGCGCCTTTCCGGTCAGCGTCAGATGTTATCCGCGACATGCATTGGCAAGATCGCGGTCGAAGTTTGCGCTGGTCACATTGAAGGCATAGCGAATCTGCGGCGGTGTGTTGGGCGCTGCGGGCTCAACGTACTCCACATAGCAGTTCGAACCGGTGGGCAAGCCGCGGCGCGTGAAGCGGCGCACTCCAGCACCTTGGTTGGAGGCCTGAAAGTCTCCGAGCACAGCCGGTTCGAGCAGGTTCTGCACGGTAAGGGCATTGGGATAGCCGTTGGCCATCGTCACATTGACGCCGGTATCGACGTTGAAGGTACCAGTTCCCGTGCAGTTCTGGGCCAAGCACTTGGCACGAGCCATCGTGGCTGCCGAATGCAGCGCGCCGCCGAGGCTCTTTACCGTGGCTGCGCGCGCATTGCCTTCCAGGCCGATCATGCGCGGAACCGCGAACGCCGCCAGAATACCGAGAATGACGATCACGACGACCAGCTCGATGAGCGTGAAGCCGCGTTGACGAGTGTTCTGCATACGAAGACTCCGAAAGTTCGATCGATTAACAATCCGACGTACGACGGACTGGCCATTGGATCGATGTGAATAATGCTCTTAAGGAGAACCCTTAGTCCGTGAGTGCGTTCACGACCTCATGGCGTCAAGCAGACTTCCATCACAAATTCGTGCGTTGGCACGTCAACTGATGCCGCTCGCGCGCGAGATCATCTCCCACATCGGCAGCATGACGCCGAGCGCCAGCACGCAGACGATTGCGCCGACGGCGATGACGAGGATGGGCTCGATCGCGGAGCTCAGATTCTTCAATGTGTGATCGACTTCGCGTTCGTAGAAATCCGCGATCTCATCGAGCAGCGCCGGCAGGTCGCCCGTTTCCTCGCCGACGGAGATCATTTGCACGACGAGCGGAGTGAACATGCCTACCGACTGTGCCGCTCGGCTCAGCGGATCGCCGCGCTCGACCGCCTCGCGCATCCGTGCGATGCGCTCGGACATCTCGAGATTGGCGGCCGACATCGCGATGACGCGCAGCGCCGAGATCACGGGCATGCCGGCGCCGAGCGCGATGGCGAGCGAACGCGAAACGCGGGCGAGAATGCCCTCGTGGACGACTTTGCCGATCACCGGAAGTCGTAGCCGAGCGCGGTCCCAAGCGAGCGCGCCGGCGCGGGTGGACACATATTGTCTGAACGCGACCGCACCGAGCGCGACGGCGGCGAGAACGAGTTGCCAATGATCCTGTACGAACGACGAGACGGCCATGATGAGCCGCGTCGGTAGGGGAATGTTGTCGCCGAGCGATCGGAACAGCGGTGCGAACTTCGGGATGACGAAAGTCGTCAGGACGGCGATGGCTGCTGCAATCGTGCACAGGACGATGATCGGATAGCGCGTTGCAGCCTTGATCCGATCCTTGATGTCCTGATCCTGCTCCAGATACTCGGCAAGGCGCTTGAAGGATGCTTCGAGCGTTCCGGTTTCCTCGCCGACCTTCACGATCGCGACATACAGCGACGGAAAGACCTTCGGATGTCGGGCGAGACTTCCGGCGAGATCGCGGCCGCCTTCCAAGTCCTTGAGCACTTCCTCGAGCACCTGTCGGAGCATGACGTTGTGCGTCGAAGCCGCCAGCCCCCTCACGCCGCGCAAGAGCGGAATACCGGACTTGGTGATCGTGTACATCTGGCGCGAGAACATCACCAGATCGCTCAAGGTCGGCGCACCGAAGCCGAGCTTGCGCAGCAGGTTCATCAGATCGCCTTGATCCTTCGGCACCGACGGCCTGATGTGGATCGGCGTGATGCCGTTGTCCATCAAGCGGCTGGCGACGCTGTCCGGCGTGTCGCCTTCCATCAGACCGCTCGCGAGCTCGCCGCGCCGCGATCGACCCGTGTATTCGAAAATCGGCATATTCG
>DATCLP010000556.1:0-2775 GCA_036563855.1 Steroidobacteraceae bacterium
CTGCACATGCTCGAAGACCTCGAGTACTACTGCGTGGACAATATCCCCGCAGGCCTGTTGCCGATGTTCATCTCGCATACGGTGCGGTCCGATGAGTCCACTTATCGCCTCACTGCTGTAGGCGTAGACGCCCGCAACCGCGCCGAAGAGATCGCGTCGGTTCCAAAGCTCGTCGAAGAACTGAAACGCAGCGGTGTGCACTGCGAGCTCATCTTCCTGCGTGCAGATGAACATATTCTGCTCAAGCGCTATTCGGAAACGCGCCGGCGTCACCCGTTGAGCCGCGAAGGGCTCGGTCTCACGGACGCATTGAAGCAAGAGCGAACGTTGCTCGAGCCCATTGCCGATGCCGCCGATCTCATCATCGACACCTCGCGCACGAGCGTCCACGAACTGCGCGAGATCATCCGCCAGCGCGTCAGCGGTCACACCGAAGGGCGCATGTCGATCCTGTTCGAATCGTTTGCCTATCGGCACGGCGTCCCCGGGGATGCCGACTTCGTGTTCGACGTCCGCAGCTTGCCGAACCCGTACTGGGAGCCGGGGCTTGCGCGGCTCACAGGCCTCGACTCCGAAGTTGCCAAGTATCTCGAGGGCTACCCGATCGTGACGCAGATGTTCAACGACATCGTGGCGTTTCTGGAGCGGTGGATTCCCGAGCTCATGAAGAGCAACCGCAGCTACCTCACGATCGCAATCGGCTGCACCGGCGGCCAGCATCGCTCGGTCTATCTCGTGGACCGACTCGCGCGTCACTTCTCCGCGAAGTACCCCCACGTACACGCCAAGCACGAGTATCAAAAGAGAAGCACGGACAGCAGATAACGGATAGCTGCAGAGCCGGCTCTTCTTCGTCCGAGAAGGACGAAGCCATCGACCGTGGGCGCGCCCGTCTCCGCCCATCGCCCCATGACTCGCACAGGGAGGTTGCGGCCTGTTCTTTCGCGCCGACAGCGACAAGCTTCTTTGTTCTTCCGTTACACTGCGCGCCACTTCGCGGGCGGACGACGGATGAAGACCGAAGCTCCAGAAAAGATGACCCGATTGAGCGCGCTTCGCAGCGTGCTCGAGCAGGGGTCCATGCGCCATGCCCAGCGCATGATCAACTCGCTGCACCCGGCGGAGATTGCATCGCTGATCGAGTCCCTGCCGCCGGCCAAGCGCGAGATCGTCTGGGAGTTCGTGGATCCTGAGCTCGAAGGCGAAGTGCTCGTCGAGCTCAACGATGAGGTACGCGCCGAGCTCATCGGCGGGATGGACGCCGAGGAGCTGATCGCCGCCACCGAAGGGTTGGAAGTCGACGATCTAGCGGACTTGATCGGCGACCTGCCGGAGACGCTGAACGAGCAGGTCCTGCGCTCGATGGACGCGCAGGACCGCGAGCGGCTCTCGGCAATTCTTGCATTCCCGGAAGACAGCGCCGGCGGCCTCATGAATCTCGACGCGGTCACGGTCCGACCGGACGTGACCGTCGAGGTCGTGCTGAGATACGCGAGGATGCGCGGCGAGCTGCCGGATCGGACCGACCGGCTGTTCGTCGTGAACCGACACGACCAATACCTCGGCGCCGTGGATCTCACGAAGCTGATCACCGTCGATCCGGAAACGTCGGTCGGCGAGATCATGGATACGACCATCGAGGGTATTCCGCCCGAAACGCCGGCGCGCGAAGTTGCCAAACTGTTCGAAGACCACGACCTGGTCTCTGCGGCGGTAGTCAGTAAGGACGGCAAGCTCCTCGGCCGTATCACCATCGACGACGTGGTCGACGTCATCCGCGAAGAAGCCGATCACTCCGTCATGAGCATGGCCGGTCTCGGCGAGGATGAGGACATCTTCGCCGGCGTGGTGACGAGCGCTAGGCGACGCGCCGTTTGGCTCGGGGCCAATTTGATCACCGCCTTCGTGGCCGCGAACGTCGTCGGCCTGTTCGAAGCGACGATCGAGAAGGTCGTGGCGCTCGCCGTTCTCATGCCGATCGTGGCGAGCATGGGCGGCATCGCCGGCAGTCAAACGCTCGTGCTGATCATCCGCGGCCTCGCGCTCGGACAAGTCGAGCAAGCCAATGCGCGCTGGCTACTGGGCCGCGAAGTGGCGGTCGGATTGTTGAACGGCCTGACTGTCTCGGCAATCGTGGCGACTGCGGGCGGCATTTGGTTCCACGATTGGAAGCTGGGCCTGATCATCTTTGCAGCCCTGCTGATCAATCTACTCGCGGCAGCGCTGGCGGGCGTCGGCGTCCCGCTCGGATTGAAACGCATGGGCATCGATCCTGCGCTTGCCGGCAGCGTCGTGTTGACGACCATCACGGATGCCGTGGGATTCGCATCACTGCTCGGCTTGGGAACGTTGTTCCTGATCTAAGCGGTGCGCTCGGCCTCATTGCGCGACAGCCGGCGCAACATTCCCGTGGTGCCGGTCGAAGCAATCGACAGCCCGCCCAAGAACGCCACCAGATCGTCGGACCGGCGCATCGCGTCCTGATAGCCGAGCGCGATCAGCTCGCGCGTATAGGTATCCTGAAACAACAGATAGCTCATCAATTGTCCGCCGCCGGTATTCAACGCACCCATCGTGCGCAACAGCACGCGCAGCGCGCGCGGCAGCGAGCCGACGTGATGACGCGCGATCTCGGAAAGATCGCGGCTCGGCAGCATCACGAGCATGTCGATTCGGCGCACCCGCGCGCCCTCCGCATTGATCGGTCCGACACGAGCCACGATTTCGTTGAGCTGCGTCAGACGCTCCAAGTCGGAATACAAACCGTCGCTGAAT
>DATCLP010000557.1:0-12358 GCA_036563855.1 Steroidobacteraceae bacterium
GTGCCTCCGGTCTGTCGTAGAAGGCACGTGCAAAGCCGGCCACGGACGTGAGGTCAGCAACGGCGTCCATTCCGCTTTCTCGCGCAGCACGCTTCCAAGTCGCGCGCATCATGCGCGCAGCATTGTCGTAGCGTGCGAGGAAGCAGCTCAAGACCAGCCTGTCGACGAGGACAGGATGTCTGGCAGCAAGCGTGAGCGCGATCATTGCGCCGAAGGAAGTGCCGTGGATGTCGATCCGTTCGTAGCCCAACGCACGGATCAGGGCTGCGACCTGATCCGCTATCTCTTCCATGTTCTTTCCGAGCTTCCCGCGGCTCTCGCCATAGCCCGGCAAATCGAAATCGATCACCATAAAGCGCTCCGCCACGAACGGCGTGAGCTTCTCGAAATTTCGATGACCGAAAGCCGATCCGTGGATGTGCAACAGCGGAGTTCCTGAGCCCTGTTTGCGATACCAGATGGTTTCTCCGCTCGGGAGAGCCACGGTGGTCATGATGCCCGCTCCGTCAGTAACTGCATGAGCGGATGGATGCTCGCAGAACGCTCGAGACCCCAGGCTTCTTCCAAAATTCTTTCGGCACGAGCGCGCGTAATGAAACCGTCCGAGAACGTCAGAAAGAGTCGAGACAATTCCTCATCGGACAGCGGATTCCCCGGTGTGCCACGGAAGTTGTCGATGCGTGCGGTTTCGACGGATCCGTCGGTGAATTCCACTGTAAGGGTCGCGCCATTGAACGTTTCGAAGGATCGATCCGCGACCAGCTCGATACGAGAGCGCAGGTCCAGAATGCGCGGATCGGTGTAGGCACCCTCTTTCATCTCGTCGAGCGTGAACTTTTCACGTATCCACGCCGCGGCGGCACAATGCCGAAGATCGAATTTCGCGGTCAGCTCGCTGTTCGGTACGCCGAAACGTTCGCGACGCTCGTCGGCAATCTTGACGACCACGGCCGCCACGCCGAAGACCATACGTCGTACGGTACGACCGCGGGCACGCTGCCGAAGCTGGAAGATCAACTCGATAGGTGCGTGCGTGATCGTCTCAGTCGGCACGACCTTGTAGGTCTGTCCATGGATTCTCCATCGTCCCTGCCCCAACTCCGCCAGTACCGTTTCTATTTTCTCGGCAGGCTCATCGGAGTATGACGAGAGCATTCCCTTGTCGCCTTCGAACACGGTGCGGGGTGCATCCATGCCGAGCTTGGCGAGCTCGTAGGCGACGACACCATTGCGGGCAGCCATGGCCATGACATACGGCAACGCCATGTAGCCAGCCGACTGGTAAACGCCCATACCAGTGTTCATTGCGAGCCCGATCGCGTTGCGCATCTGCGTTTCGTCGAGTCCGTCGAGCAGCGAGCAAGCGACGGCACCCCCGATGGCACCCGTAAGGCCGCCTGGAATGAACCCGCGGTAATAGCCGGTCGGCATCAGAATCGAGGCGCACGCCAGCTCCGATTCGATGCCGAGCGCGAGCGCACTCAGCACATCCCGCCCGCTCCGCTCGGTCGTCTCCGCGACTGCGAGAACGGCCGGAAGCACCCCGGATACTGCGTGCATGAAGCACGGAATATATGTGTCGTTGAAGTCGAGAACTTCGCACAGCGCAGCATTCACGGCCGCGGCTTCGGCCTTCGATGTTCCGGTTCCGAGCCAAAGCACATGGGCATCGTTGCCGGCGCCGTTCCTCGTCGACCAGTCATGAAGAATGCGTACGGCTTCGTGATCCACTGCGCCGACCGAAGCCTTGAGCTGATTGATGAGTAATCGGTTCGCCTCGTGCAGGACGTCGTCCGGCACGCCCCGCGTCGCCCATTCGCGAGCGAAAGCTACGAGTCTTTCGGTGACGCTCAATGCGCTCATGGCGTCACTCCACGCGCAATAGGTCCGTACATCCACTCGAGCAGAGCCGGATTCTTCTGGTGTGTGGCATTCAACGATTCAATCGCTACGTGCGCTGCGTAGCCGCGCAGCCCGGCGATCGTAGGATGCCCCCCATAGTTGAATGTGTAGACCGCAGGCGCCGGATACGCATGGATGGCTGCGATCTCGCCTGCGAGCCCTGAATCGTCTGCGGTGATCAATGCATCTGCTACCGACTCGTGCTCGATGACCAAGTCGATCCACGCCTGATATTGCATTTCGGGCGGATGCGTCTTGATTGGATAGCCGGCAGCGCGTTCGGCCTCCATGTCCGGCCTTTCGAACAAACTCATGCGCAAGCGCAGCACGCCTGCGGTGCGCGACCAACGCTGTGCCACTTCACGCACCGTAGTCCGAAAGTTTTTCTCCTCGCCCCTGCTTCGCAGGAACACTTCAAACATGGGCCAGCGCGCTGGTCCTGCCGGCGCGCCGTTTCCCGTTTCGTCGACCAGCGTCCGACCGTTCTCGCCGAGAACTTTATATGTCGTACTCTTGTCGACGATCATCTCGATGTCGGCAAGGATCTGCGCCCTTTCCGCTGGACCGGGTGAGTTTCCGAAGGCCGCAAGTCCCGCCTCATCCCGGTAGCGAACATCGGAGAGCCACATGAGCTGCTCATCCGGTTTTCCGGCGAAGTCGATGCCCGGCAGGTTCCGGAATAAATCCGCACGGATCGGATCCAACGGATAGTGTCGGTATTCCCAGATGCCCGCGCGACGAGCGATCGCTGGACTATGTACATCACGCCAGTACGGCCTCACGTGCTCGAGACTCAGCTGCGGCTTCTTCCAACCGCACGTCACGCGGCACAACTCGGCCATGTTCTCGAACTCAATTTGGGTCGTCACTGCCAAATGCCCCAAAGACTCGTAGCCGCAGATCGCGGCGTTTCATGCTCTGAGCTTATCGTGACGGGTCGCGGCATCGCCGCGTGAATTACTCATAGAAGTCCACGAATCTGGAAAGTCGCGCAGGCTCAGGTAACCGTGGGTTGCGACTGAAAAATTTTCCCGGTAATCGAGAGATTCGTCGGTGACCCGAAACTGCGACGCGCTTCAAGCGAGCAGCGATGAAATTCGTCGAGCCGTGCTCTCGCAGCGATGTGTCAAGTCCGCGAACTTCTGTGCAAGACGCGGATCGTCGTGCCGTAACGTCCAACCCGTCCAGCCGCCGTCCTCTGACGCGAGATCGACTTTGCGGCGATAGGCAATTCGCTGATGTTGTCCAGATAGCTCCATTTCGAGATCTGCGCCCAGTGTTCCTTTCGGAAGCCGGTCGAGCTCGGGCGAATATGCGACCTCGATTCTCGAAGCAAGCACCAGTGTGTCGGGTTCGTCTCGCAGCGATACGTTCCAGTCATAACGCCGGCGCTCGAGTGCGCGTGCAACCACCCAACGCAGGCTCATCAAACGATCGTACAAGTGCTCGCTGCCGGTTCCTGGCTCGATGAGCCACAGAAGATGCTTTGGGACGCGGACGATGACTCGCTCGATCGATCGACTATCCTTCGGCGCAATGCGCAGCGCGGCTTCCAGCGGCGCCTGCGAGCCGAAGCATGCGGGAGATAGTTTCCACGCGAGCTGATCGAGCGTGCTACCGTCCCAGCTTTCGGGTTCGATGGACCGACAGTCCCCTCGCAAAAAGTCGATCAGGCCCGGAATCTCTCCATCTCCTTCCAGCGTGCACCGACCGGCGGCGCCCGTCCTGGCGAGCAGAGCCGCTTCGACCGCAGTCCGGGCGGCGTGCGCTGTGTGCAACGGTGCCAGCTCGCCGTGCGTGCGCATGCAGATCACCGGTGTTGCGCTCAGAAGCAATGCAGCATTTGAGACGGCCCGTGCGACTCCATGCTCGTCATACCCGAACGCTAGTGCTGCAGCGATCGCGCCTCCAATAGCTCCGGCCGACCCGTTCGCCGAGCTTCCGGCGAGAAACTGTCCGGGCGAGCACGCAAGCGCGATCCGATGACACGCTTCGTAACCGGCTGCAACGGCGCGAACAAGATTCACGCGATGCGGTTCGCAGTTTGCATACGCTGCCCAGGCTGCGCTAATGACAGGTGCGGACGGATGAAGGCCCACCGGCACGAATACGTCGTGGAGTTGCATCAGCGATCCGGCATTCGCCATCACGAGTGCAGCGCTTGGTACGTTGAATCGCTCCGCCAAGCCGAAGACCGGCGTCGCGCCTGGTGCTGCCAAGCTCAACGCCGGGCGCAGCTCGCTCAGCCTTACTCCAGCGACGACGCAGCCGATGAAGTCGGAGATGGATACGCGTACGCGCCGAAGTTGCTCCTCGGATGGCCGGAATTCGATCGCCCATCGCCCTATGCGCAGGGCGAGATCGTCGTGGCGGTCCTTCATGGGCGCCACCGCGCGGAATCGCGTATTCCGAATAGCATCGCGATGCGCACAGCGGTTCCAAGGACGCGCTCGTCGCTGAAGCGCGGTCCGACGAGTGTCAGCCCTACGGGAAGGCCATCTTTCGTCCAGTAGCATGGAACGTTGATACATGGCACGTGCAGCAACGTCCACGGACCGTTGAATGCGAAGGATCCAGTATCGGCGAGGCCGACTGGAGCCTCGCCTACCGTACTTGGAGCGAGAATCGCGTCGAAATCGGCTGCAATCCGGTCGAAGATCGATCGACATTTTGCTGCGTGGTCATAAGCCGCGCGCAACGACTCGTATGTATACCCGTTGCGATTCTCGACTTGTTCTCGAAAACTTTCGTGGAGCAACTCATAGTGGGTTCGAAACTCCGCAAGGAACGAGCTGCGTGCCTCCGTGAGCATGATCAGTCGATGCTCGTCGACTAGAGCATCGAAATCAGAAGGCAATGTCAGTTCTTCCACATGCACGCCCGCGTCACGAAGCCGCTGCTCGGCCGCCGCCAGAGCCGCCTGCGTCGCTTGCTCTGTCGTTCCCCACGCGGTGGGCCGATACAATCCGATGCGCAGCTCGTGCGGCTCTGCAATCGAATGTGCGGAACTGTCCGGATCGAATACTTGAAAGAGCAGCGCCAAATCCTCGGCGCTGCGAGCGAACCAGCCGATCGTGTCGAGCGACGGCGAGAATCGTCGGGCGCCTTCGTTGCTTACTCGATTCCAGGTCGGTTTCATTGCGAACACACCGCAATAGGAGGCGGGCCGGATGATCGAGCCACCCGTCTGAGTGCCGAGCGCGAGCGGCACGTGCAGATCGGCAACTGCGGCCGCGGATCCGCTCGATGAGCCGCCGGGTGTGCGCTTCAGATCGTGGGGATTGCGCGTCGGCGGTTTTCGTCCTGTCGCACCGAACTCCACTGTGGTCGTCTTTCCGAGAATGAGTGCGCCTGCGGCACGCAGTATCGTGACGCAGGCAGCATCCATCGTAGGGTGCGAATCGAGGTAGATAGGCGAGTTATATTGGGTCGGCATGTCCTTGGTGAGGATCACGTCCTTGATGCCGATCGGCAGCCCGTGCAGCGGACCGCGAACGAGCGTACGATCGAGCTCGCGTGCCTGTGCAAGGACGAGCTCGCGGTCGACGTGCGCCCATGCACGCACTGCACTGTCGCGTGCTTCGATACGTTCGAGGCATGCTTTCGCCAGCTCCGCCACGGAGAGTTCGCGCGACTGCAGACGCTCCTGCAGTTGGGAAGCGGTTAGATGCATTAGATCGTCTTGCATGCAAGAATTCCCCGTGCATTTGGGTTTTCACACGAGTCTTTTTTCATGACCGGCGCAGCATTGAGATCTCTCCTCTTCGTTCCCGGCGACAGCGAGCGCAAGCTCGCAAAGGCGGTTTCCACCGCGGCTGATGCGATCATCCTCGACCTGGAGGACTCCGTTGCCCACGAGCGGTTGCCCTTCGCCCGCGGGCTCGTCGCCGATTTCCTCCAATCGCACACCGGAAAGCCGCAACGCTGGGTCAGAGTGAATGCACTTGAGAGCGGTCAGTTGCTGGCCGATCTCGTGGCGATCGTACGATGCGTACCCGACGGGATCGTGCTGCCCAAGGTCTCTTGCCAAGATGAAGTGAAGCGAGTGCATCACTACCTGAGCGCGCTCGAGGCTCGTGAGGGCATCGAGCCGAACTCGATTGGCATCATCGTCATCGCCGGAGAAACGGCGACCGCCGTATTGCAGGGCTTCGCCGATCCGCCAATCGAGCCTCGAGTTCGCGGCATCACTTGGGGAGTCGAAGACCTTGCCTCGGCACTCGGAGCGCGAAGCAAGTATGAGGCGGACGGATCGCTCACATTTACGTTCCAACTCGCGCGCTCGCAGTGCTTGTTGGCCGCGGCGGCGGCATCGGCGAGCGCGATAGACGGCGTGTATGCCAAGCTCGGTGACACAGCTGGTCTCGAGCGGGAGGCGCGTGCAGCGTTTCGCGACGGTTTTCACGGCAAGCTTGCCATTCATCCGGATCAGGTGCCGGTGATCAATGCAGCGTTCACGCCGACGCCGGAGGAAATCGACCGTGCACGTGCCATTGTGCGTGCCTTCGAGACCTCGCAGGGAGCAGGCGTCGTCAATTTGAATGGACGAATGCTCGATCGTCCGCATCTCGCGCTCGCGCAACGTACGCTCGCTGCGGCATCCGCCTCGGGTGCGGCTGCCGGTGAAGATTCGAAGTAGCCGGCACGGCATCATCGATCAAACTACACCGTTCGCTCGCAGCTCTCCGATCGCGGCGGTGTCATAGCCCAATTCTGCGAGGATCTTTTCGGTGTGCTCACCGAGTGCAGGCACGCGATCCATTCGCGGTTCGATACCCAACGGCAAAGCGGGCGGTAACAATGCGGGTACGGGTCCGACCGGAGTCTCGACCTGCGTCCACCGACCCCGAGCAGCGAGCTGCGGATGCGACCACACCTCATGAATTTCGTTAAGGCGCGCGTTTGCAATCTGCGCCTCATCGAGTCTCGCAATGACCTCCGGAGCTGTGAGGCGTTCGAAGACATCGACGATGATCGAGCGCAGCTCCGCGCGTGCGGAAACCCGTTTCGAGTTCGACGCGAACCGCGCGTCGCGAGCGATATCCGGTCGTTGTAAGACGATCTTGCAGAAGGCTTCCCATTCCCGCTCGTTCTGCACGCCGAGCATAACGAGCTTGCCGTCGCCGGTCGGAAACGGTCCGTACGGGTAAATCGTCGCGTGCGAGGCACCCGTTCTCGGCGGGGGCGGCGCGCCGTCGAAGGCGTAGTACAGCGCGTAACTCATCCATTCGCTCATCGTTTCGAGCAGTGAGACGTCGATCCGCGATCCTTCCCCGGTACGACTGCGCTGGATCAGCGCGGCCAAGATACTGCTGTACGCGTACATGCCGGCCGAAATGTCGGCAATGGAAATGCCGGCCTTCGACGGTTCGTCAGGCGTTCCCGTAATGGAGAGAAACCCCGATTCGCTTTGGACGAGCAGGTCGTATGCCTTCTTGTCGCGATAGGGTCCGCTGTCGCCGTAGCCGGAGATGTCGCAAACGATCAGCTTCGGAAACTTCTCGTGAAGCGCCTCATAGGACAACCCGAGACGCGCAGCGGCACCGGGCGCGAGGTTTTGCACGAGCACGTCCGTACGCTCGAGAAGCGCGTTCAGGATGGGAATCGCCTGAGGCTTCTTGACATCGAGCGTGAGGCTTTCCTTGGAACGATTGGTCCACACGAAATGCGACGCTAGACCCCGCACTCGTTCGTCGTATGCCCGAGCGAAATCCCCAACTCCCGGTCGTTCGATCTTGATGACTCGAGCACCCAAGTCGGCAAGCTGTCGCGTGCAGAACGGCGCCGCAATGGCATGTTCGAGGGAGAGCACGGTGATGTCGGACAAGGGCCTCATGCCGACGGTCTCAGAAAGATCGCGGCAATCCGAGCACGTGCTCAGCGATGTAGGACAGTATCAAGTTCGTGGAAATCGGCGCAACTTGGTACAGGCGCGTCTCGCGAAACTTGCGCTCTACATCGTACTCGCTCGCGAAACCGAAGCCGCCATGAGTTTGTAGGCACACATTTGCAGCTTCCCACGCAGCCTTGGCGGCGAGGAGCTTGGCCATGTTGGCTTCCGCTCCGCAAGGCTTCCCTGCGTCGTACAGCTCGCATGCGCGATAGCGCATGAGATTGGCAGCTTCCACCTCGATGTACGCTTCGGCGATCGGGAACTGCACTCCTTGGTTTTGTCCGATCGGACGGTCGAACACGCGGCGTTCGCACGCATAGCGCGTCGCGCGCTCCACAAACCAGTATCCATCGCCTATGCATTCGGCAGCGATCAAGGCGCGTTCCGCGTTCAGTCCGTCGAAGATGTACTTGAAGCCCTTGCCCTCCTCGCCGATGAGATTCTCGGCCGGGATCTCGAGATTGTCGAAGAACAGCTCGTTGGTCTCATGGTTCACCATGTTCGGAATGGGTCGAACCGTGAGACCGTGACCTATCGCCTCGCGCAGATCGACGATGAAGATCGACAATCCCTCAGTCTTGCGTTTGACTTCCGTCAGCGGCGTCGTGCGTGCGAGCAGGAGCATGAGATCCGAGTGCTGCACGCGCGATATCCAAACTTTCTGCCCGTTGACGAAGTAGCGGTCGCCTTTGCGTACTGCGGTCGTCCGAATCTTCGTCGTATCGGCTCCCGCGACAGGTTCGGTCACGCCCATGGATTGAAGCCGAAGCTCACCGGAGGCGATCTTCGGCAAGTAGCGTTCCTTCTGCTCCTGCGAACCGTGACGCACGATCACGTTCATCACATACATCTGTCCGTGACATGCGCCGGAGTTGCCCCCAGATCTGTTGATCTCCTCCATGATGACAGAGGCTTCCGTAAGGCTCAGCCCCGAGCCGCCGTACTCTTGCGGAATCAGGGCGGCGAGCCAGCCGGCCTTCGTCAGAGCGTCGACGAATTCCTCGGGATACGCGCGTGCCGCGTCGATCCTGCGAAAATACTCGTCACCGAACTGCGCACACAATGCGCGCACACCGCTGCGGATTTCGTCGTAGTCGTTCGAGATCATGATAGTCTTTCACGTAGCGCGTTTCGGCCTCGACATCGACATTCGCGAGCGTGTCGTGTGCGAGCCAATGCAGTTTTGATTGCTGAGAATCGCGGGCAAGCGCGATCATCCTTGCTTCGCGAAACTTGCGCGCATATTACGTGTCGGAAATGAGCATCAGCCCATATACCGCTTGGATCGGACGCGAACGCACCAGACACGATGTTCTCGACCCCAGTGCCGCTACTCGCTTGTGGCGCACGTTCGATAGCGAAGCGACTGCTCGGGTCGGGGATCTGCTGCCGGAAGGTTGGCAGTGGCTGTATTTCTTGCCCGATGCGCGTCAATCCGAGCTCGGCCCCGACGGTCACGAAAAACGAGGCGGGTTCTTTCCGCCGATAGCGGCTCCCCGACGCATGTTCGCAGGCGGCAGTGCGCGTTATCACGGCAGACTCGTGCTCGGAGTCGAGGCAGCGCTCACCGAGCGAATCGGTGACGTTGCACTCAAGCAAGGGCGCTCTGGACCGCTCTGGTTCGTGCGCCTCGAGCGCCGCATCACTCAGAACGGCGAGCTCGTTGTCGAGGAGAAGCAGGACATTGTCTATCGCGAGCCTGCAGCCGCGCGCGGAGAGCCGCGCTCTGCGGGTCGCAAGGCGGAATTGTCCGCGGAATGGCGTCGTAACGTGCTGGCAACATCGACGCTGCTGATGCGGTTCTCCGCGCTGACCTTCAATACACATCGCATTCACTACGACCGCGACTACGCCCGTACCGAAGAGGGTTATCCGGGTCTGGTCGTTCATGGACCGCTGATCGCGCTATTGCTCCTAGAGGAAGCGCGCCAGCGCTGCGACGGGCGCGCGTTTGAGTCATTCACCTTCCGTTCGATGCAGCCTGTGTTCGAGGACGTTCCGTTCTGGCTGTGCGGCGTTCGCAACGGCGCCGCATTCAAGCTTTGGGCGGAACTCGAGGACGGCAGCATCGCAATGAGCGCTGAAGCAACGCTCGCACCCTAACATTTTAATTGCGGCTCTCGTCATCGCCTATGGTGCACCCGCTCGAGCCGCTTGGCGCCGCAAGTGCGGCGCCGGCGCTTGCTGCGCACCGACGCCGCACTCAGCCATCACATCCGATACCGAACTGTGAGACCGACCATCCGCCGAGGACCGTAGGCGCCCTCGTAACGGACATTGTTGGACGGCGCGAGGAGGAAGAGCGAGTTCGACACATAGACTTCATCGAGCAGATTCTTCGCCCAGAGCTGTGCATTCCACGCTCCTGCCGACAGGCCAATGCGGGCGTTCACCAGCGTCCGCGGTTCGATCTCCGTCAGATTCATGTTTTCCACGAACTGCTTGGACTTGTATGAGACGTCGCCGCCGATACGCAGGCTGGAACCGCCGAACCAATTGAGGTTCCGTTCGTACAACAACCCCGCCGATGCGTGCACTTTCGACTGACGAGGCAACGAGTTGCCGCCGAGCGAACCGTCGCTCGGACAGGCAATGTTGTCGCAGATCAGGATAGGTTGGCTCGCCGCATCGCGCATCGTGAGATAGCGTGCGTCGCGCACACCGCTTGCAAATTTCGGGTCGCCGTAGGAAGCAGCGAAATTCGCCGTCAAGGTGTCTGTCAGCAAAACGATGCCCTCGATCTCCAGACCTGTGTTACGCGCCCGGCCGACGTTCTGGGTAATCGTGCCCAAGAAGGCGGGGTTCGCCGACGTCGAGAGCATTTGCAGATCGCTCCAGTCGACGTGGAAGGCCGCAATGTTCAGTTGTGCCCGTCCCAGCTGGCTCTTCATCCCCACTTCGTACGTCCAGTTCGATTCCTGATCGAACGTACGTTCTTCGGGCATGATGCTTCCGCCGTTGAATCCGCCGCTCTTCACGCCCTTCGCCGCCGACACGTAGAAGTTGATCTGATCGGAGTAGTCCCACTTGAACACTGCTCGAGGAGTGAAGGAATAGAAGGTGTCCTTGAATACGAGATTCGGCGTGGTCGTGCGGTCGGTGGTCTCTTTGAATTCTTCCGTGTAGCGTCCTTCGAGCGAGAGGGTGAAATCCGGTCGCCACAGCGTACGATCGAACTGCGCGAAGACTGCCTTGGTTTCTACCTCGGTGAAATTGCTCTGGACCGGGATGAATCCTGGCGTTTCAGGATAAATAGGTGTCGTTCCAGACACGGGCTGAAAGCCGGTCAGAATGATTGCGTCGTCCTCGACCGTCGAGTAGAACGCGCCGATAGCGACTTGTGCTCCGAAGAGCTCGAAGTTGACGCGGCCCTCGTGAGAGTAGGCTGTGAGCTCTCCGATCGGTAGTCCGAGGAATTGAATTCCCGCCGGCGTATCGCCCGTAATGCCGTTAACGCTCGACTGCTCGAACGAGAACGCCTCGCTCGTCGCGCGACCGAACAGATACTTCACGGAAACATCGTCGGCGAGATCGAGCGTCAGCTCGGCCGCTGAAACATCCGATTCTGCGCTCAATCCCTGACTGCGCGGATCCACGATCGAGGTACGGTGCGGCAGCTCGCCGCAATAGAACTGTGCTACGCCGTTGACGATACTGCAGTTGTGGTCTCCGTGATTCCGAGACAGCCGGAATTGGCCTTGCGGCTCCGAAAGCTGATCGAAGCTGTAGTGAGTGAGCTCGGCTTTGAAGTTGTCCGTCAGTTGCAGGTCGAGCGCCACGAACCACGTGTCGTTGTCCCACCCGCCGAGGGTTCCGTCGGCTCCTGGGCTTACCCGCGCCGAAGCGTTCGGATGCGCGTTGCTCCAAGTGCCGTCGAATTCGCTATGCGAATAGCCGACGAGCAGCGCTACGCGGTTTCCGAGCGGTCCACCGATGCTGACGCCCGCCTCGAAGTACTCGTCCGTTCCGATGCCGAGCACCGCGTCCATCGAAAACTCCTTCGGTGCACGCCGAGGTACGTAGTTGACTGCGCCGGCAAAGGCGTTGCGGCCGTAGAGCGCGCTTTGGGGTCCGCGCACGACCTCCACTCGATCGATACCGAAGAAGCCCGCATCGACCATGTACGAGCGCGGTAGATAAACGCCCCCTAGGAACGTCGAAACGTTCTGCTCGAGATCCAGGATGTTCGTTTCGCTGAGCCCGCGGATCGTGGGCGCAGCGAAAGCTCCGTTCGCATAGTCTTCGTAATTGAAGCCTGCGGTGAACAACGCGACGTCATCGAGCGACCCGATATTGCGCCTCGACAGCTCCTCCGACGTGTACGCGGCGATCGACAGCGGGACGTCTTGTAGGCTTTCCTCTCGTTTGCGGGCGGTGACGGTGATTTCCTCGATGATCGGCTCATCGGCTGCCTGCAGCGGACTGCCAACCACCATCGTCAGTGCCGGAAGCACACCGGCCAGTTTCAGCGTCATCGAGTGCTTGTTCATGGGAATTTGTCTCCAGGACTTCTATGCGCTCGGTCGGCCGACCTCTCGGCAACAGACCTGTCTTATACACAAT
>DATCLP010000558.1:0-2184 GCA_036563855.1 Steroidobacteraceae bacterium
GCTTCCATGCCCGCCCGGAGCTCGTGAACTTGCGGCACGACGGCGCGATCGCGCTCGGCAACGACGCCAGGATCGTCGCGGCGGACGAAACGGCGATGCAGTTGTTGCGTGCAACGCGCGACGATCTCGTCGGTCGCCGGATCGGCGACATCTTCGATGTCAACGAAGCCGAGCTGATCGATCCTTTGCACCGCGACCTCGGTGCGCTTCGTGCGATCCGCGAGGTCACGAGCGGCAGACGTTTCTTCGCGAGCCTCGACCGCAGCGTCGCGCCCGCACCCACATACGCGTTTACGCAACCCGCCGGGTCGGGCACGCACTCGCGCGTAATGCAGCTCGGTAGCTCGAGCCGCAAGACTTCGCTCACCCTCGAGGAGCTTGCGGGAGAGGATCCGCAGATGCTGCGCAACGTCCGCAGCGCGCATCGGATCGCGAAGACGCGCCTGCCTGTCATGATTCAGGGCCCGACAGGATCTGGAAAGGAAATGTTCGCGCGTGCCCTGCATGCGGCGAGCGATCGCGCATCGCAACCTTTCGTCGCCCTGAACTGCGCTGCGATTCCTGAATCGCTGATCGAAAGCGAGCTCTTCGGGTACCGCGCCGGCGCCTTCACCGGAGCGCGCAAGGAAGGTTTGAAAGGCAAGATTCTCCAATCATCCGGCGGAACGCTGTTCCTGGACGAGATCGGCGACATGCCGCTGCTCTTGCAGACGCGGCTACTTCGCGTACTCGAGGAAGAGGAAGTCGTGCCGCTCGGCACCGAAACGCCCATCAAGGTCGATCTACGCGTGATCAGCGCCTCGCATCGAGATCTTCGGGCGATGATCGCGCGCGGCGAGTTTCGCGAAGACCTATACTATCGATTGAACGGCATCACGCTCGAGCTACCCTCGCTCGCTCAGCGCACGGACAAGGAACGCTTGATTCGCGATCTGCTCGGCGCCGAAACGAGCGACGGCCGTCCCGCAGCCATCGAAGTGGACGCGTTCCAGCAACTGCTTGCCTACCATTGGCCAGGCAATATCCGCCAACTTCGCAATGTCATACGGACTGCTTTGGCGATCTGCGATGGCGGTGTCGTGCGTCTGAGCGATTTGCCGAGCGAAGTTCGCGAGCCCAGAGCCGAGACTGCCGAGACGCGTCGCAATCCGAACGAATCCGAAGCATTGGACGCGCGCGGAGAATTACTGAAGTGCATTCGGGAATGCGACGGCAACATGTCGCGCGCCGCAGAGCGGTTAGGCATCAGCCGCAATACGCTCTACCGACGCTGCAAGGCGCTTGGAATCGTCCCGCCACGCCAAGAAACTCGGTTCTGAGTCCTGGCACACAATCTGCTTCTCTCCTGTTCGAGAGCGTAGCGCCCGCAGCTTTGCCGAGCGGACGTCCTCATGTCAACACGATACGACGGGCGATGAACCGTGAGGCACAGGAAGAAGCGTGCTCCGCGAGCGATACGGCTCGCGCACGGGTTCCGCCTCGACGGCGATGCAACACGGGCCGGCGGGACGGTCCTGGTGTGCCCGGAAGGCAGAGTTCCCCTGAACGTGATCGCAGCCGCGATCCTCACCCTGTGCGACGGTTCGCGTAGCCGCGACGACGTCGTCGCCGAAATCCTACGCAACTCACCTACAGCCGCACGTGCGGCGGAGATAAGGGAGTTCATAGAGGTGGCGATGGAGCGGGGGTGGATCGACGAATGCTAGAGACTGAAGACTGAGGACTGAAGGCTGAAGGCCAGGTCGCGCGTTCGCGGCGCTCGTGAGCGCACACATTGATCCTTGGGAGTTCGCGTGAAGATATGCCAGCGGCCGATGAAAGGGTGACGCGTAGGGCGCGTCCCATTCCTTCAGCCTTCAGCCTTCAGTCTTCAGCCTCACTCCAACACCGCCGTCTCCTTCCCCTCCGCCGTCTCCAGCCCCTTCACTGTGGCTATATCTACGGCGCCTTTGAAGATGGCGTTGTGGATCTGCGCGCCTTCGAGATCGGCGTTCGTAAGCGTCGCGCCGGTGAAATCCGCACCCGACAAGTTCGCTCGGCTCAGATCCGCATCTCGGAGATCGGCTTGGCGCAAATCCGCGTAGCTGAGATCGGCGCGGGAAAGATCGGCAGAACGCAGTCGAGCGCCTTTGAGGCGCGCACCGGTGAGCACCAAGCGAATCAGGCCCATGGGCTGGTTGCGCA
>DATCLP010000559.1:0-3521 GCA_036563855.1 Steroidobacteraceae bacterium
GTCCTGCCTCCACGTCGTCGCTAGCGATGACACCATGCTCGTCCAGCGACTGCACTCGCCACACGCCGGCGAATGCGCTCTCCTGGATATGCACGACCGGATCGGTGCGGATCACGGCGCTCACTTCGCCGAAGCCGAGCATCTCATTCACCTGGCCCACGGTTTCCTGATCCAGACCGACCAGCGACAAACGTGTCCCGCCGTGAAAGCCGTCGCGTTCCATGCGCAAGACGAGCTCGCTGAGCAAGCGCTTCGCGCCCGCAATCGCTGCTTCGCTCGCCCCTTCCCGACGAACCGGCGGATGAAACACCGACATTTCGCCTGGGGCTGCGATGTATTGCAGCGGCTCACCTACCGGCTGCGAGCCAGGCCCAAGAGCAACAACCGGGATTGGAAACGGACGGCTCATGCGGTCCTCGCAACGTCTTCTGTAACGATCTCGGGAATGCGTCGTGCGTACTCGTCCCAGTCCCGCATGCGTTCGATGCGGCCGAGGATCCGACCCTCGCACGTGAAAACGAGACTCGGCCACATCACGACGCCATAGCTCGATGCGACAGCGCGCGCTGCCGCAGGATCGAGAAGTGCGACTCGCAGCGGACGCGGACTCAGACGCACGAGCTCCGGAAGCACGACGGCTACGTCCCACGTTTCAGGCACGCGCTTGGGATCTTCTGCAAAGAAAAGAACTGCATGTCCGGGCTGAGCGGCGAATTCCGCAACGCCGGCCGCCGACAAGCCATGAAAGCCGTGCGTGGCGACGTGTCGAGCGAACAACGTCAGCAGCCGGGATAGATCGGGCGATGTGTGCGGTAACGGTTCCAACCGATCTCTCCTCAACGTAAGAACTCCGGAAGCTGCGGCTCTCGATTCACGAGATCCGGAAATGCCGCGGCAACATCGGGCGCTTCGCCGCGCATCGCTGCCTCGACAGCATCCACTGCACGTGCGATCTCGAGCGCACGCGATTCATCGAGAATCTCTCTGGCGACGCCGTGGAACGCGAGCAGCCATTGACCCGGTTTGGCATCGCCGACCAGAGAAAGGTCGAGCTGCGCCTCGGCGCCGCGGTGATCCGAACAACGCGCGAATCCGGCGTCGATGGCAATCACTTGCATTGGCCGGGCAACGCACATCAGCCGACCGCTCTGCGCACCGAGCGCAACACTCGTTCGTCACCAACGCGGCACGCCTCTTCCGGCGAGGGTCGACCGCTCTCGTATGCTGCTAGATCGAGCGCAGGGGCCGTCAGATCCGTCGCAGCTGCCTCGGATCGTTGTCGAACCTCGTGGCCCCAGCGCCGCAACCGACACGCACCCAACGCCACCGACACTTCGATCTTTTCGCGGACGATCGGCCGCAGACTGCCGCCGTAATCGTCGATCTCTTCCGGTTGGACGCCGATCAGTAACATTTCGGTCGGACATCGCCCGGTCAGCTCGGCCGCGCACAGCACATCCTGGAACCCTGTCTGATGCAGACTCATCTTCTTTGCGCCCATGAAGCGCGGCACGTCCTGATTCTCGATCAGGCGTAACGTGCCCGGCGGCAACCCATAATCGATCGCATCGAAGATCAGCAGGCGACGTGCCTGCTGCACGTAAGGAAGCAAGTACAGCCCCTGCGTGCCGCCATCCATCACGCGCACGCTCGGCGAAAGCTCATAGTGCGCATCGAGGAATTCGGCACAGCGCACGCCGAAGCCCTCGTCCGCCCATAGCACGTTGCCGACGCCGAGCACCAGCGTTTCGAACTCGAAGCCCTCGTCGTGCATGCGGACCTCCTTTTTCGAGCTTCAGTTGCGGAAGGTGCGCGTACCGCTCACGATGACGCCCAACATCGTCTGCCGGGACATGATCTCTTCGCGTATCGCTGCATACACATGCAGGATGACGAAGGTGACGACCGCCCACATTCCCAAGTGATGCCAGCTATGCAAGGCCTGACTGCCGCCGAACAGCGGGATCACCCAGCCGAAGAGCGTGTCCTGCCAACTGCCTTCGCCGGCGCCTTCGCTGTAGAGCGCGAACCCCGTGACGATCATGAAGATCATCAGTATCAGGAACAGAAACATCATCACGTGCGCCAGCGGATTGTGTCCGACGTAGCGACCCGAGGCCGGTTCGAGGAACAGATACCAGCGCACCTGATGCACGAATCCCGCACGCCATTGCCGGTCGGTGAACGGCACCCAGAACAGCGAGCGCGCGTGCTCGTTGCCGACAATCGCAGCATAGATGCGCACCAAGAACGCGACAGCCATGACGTAGCCGGCCGTGAAATGCGCGAAGCGGATGTATCCCATGATGTAGTGATCCGACGCCTCGCCGCCGACGCTCGGCGGCGGCATCGCGATCAGCAAGCCGCTGATCACGAGCACCACGATGCATAGCGCGTTGACCCAGTGCCACAAACGGACCGTGGCGCTGTAGACCTTCACGGTCGTTCCTGCTTTGAACTCGCCGGCGCTGATTTGCATACTCATGCCTTTCTCCTCGCCTCAGCGAACTTTGACCCGGGTCAATTCCTTCCCGTCGGGGCTCATTACGTGCGTGGAGCACGCAAGGCAGGGATCGAAGCTGTGAATCGTCCGAAGAATCTCGAGCGGCTCATCCGCCTTCGCCACCGGCGTATTCATGAGCGATGCCTCGAATGCACCGATCTGACCGGCCGCGTCGCGCGGACCGCCGTTCCACGTGGTCGGCACGACGCACTGATAGTTCTCGATCTTCCCGTTGCGAATCTTGATCCAGTGCCCGAGCGCCCCGCGCGGCGCTTCGGTGAATCCGGCGCCTTGCGCTTCCTTCGGCCAGGTATCCGGGCTCCACTTTTCCACGTTCGCCGTAGCGCTGTCGCCCGCCTTGAGGTTCGCGATCAGCTTGTCGAACTGACTGCGCTGCAACTCGGCGCAGTACAAAGCTTCGAGTGCACGCGCGGCCGTGCGGCCGAGCGTCGAAAACAGCGCGGAGACCGGCAGGCCGAGTTGTTGTAGCGCGCGATCGACTGCTTCACGGATGCCGGGATACTGTTTCGGCTGCACATAACCGAGCACCATTCGTGCGAGCGGTCCGACTTCCATTGCCTTGCCTCGCCAGCGCGGCGCCTTGATCCACGAATACTTCGCGGATTCATCGAGTTGCTCAATGCGCGTGCGCGTTCCTTTGAAGTTCGGACCTTCGGGTGCGTAATGCGCCTCGGTGACGCCGTCGAAAGGATGCAAACCTTTCGATTCATCGGCGTACTTGTACCAGGAGTGCGTGACGAACTCCTGAATCTGCTCGGGATCCTTGAGATCCACTTCGTGCACCACGTCGAGCTTGCCGTCCGTGATCGCGCCTCTCGGCAACAGCAAGTTGGCCGGGCTGTAGTCGTTGGCGCGATCGGGAATATCCCCGTACGACAGCAGGCATTGCGACGACAGGCCGCCGCCGTACAACCAATCCTTGTAGAACGAGCCGATCGCCAGGATGTCCGGTATGTACACGTCTCGCACGAACTCGAGCGTCTCATCGATGATGCGC
>DATCLP010000560.1:0-3665 GCA_036563855.1 Steroidobacteraceae bacterium
GCCGCGACCTGGGCCGGTATGCAGCTCGATGAAAGGATCGGCAACGAGAACTTTCGGGAGCTCGTCGTCCGCCTCGGCACCGACCGTGAACAACGCGACCAGCAGCGCAAACGGCCGCAACCATCGAGGCATCAATCCTCCGGTGCGGCGAACGGGTTGTTGTAGTACTGGGCGCCGATGTCGAGCCATTCGGAGATCAGCTTGAGTTCCGCAGGCGACAGCCAGCCGGCATGATTACCGTTGGGGCTGTTGGCGTCAAACTTCGAAAAGAACCGCGTCGAGGCATTTGCGCCATTGGCGCTCATGGATGCCGGCACCTGGCGGAACTGGACGCATGTCGTGACGTTCGTCACCGGGTCGGTCTGGAACTGCAGGCACTCATCGACGAGCTGTCCACCCTCGACGATCTGGCCGATATCGCCGAACAAGAGCTCGCGGTACGACTTGAGGTGGTCCGGCTCCTCATCGGACGGACCGTCGGTTAGGTCCAGGTCTCCCGCCGGCACCCTGACGACATTGTCCGCATCGACCGGCGAGTGGCACGACGTGCACGTGCGGTCTTCGATCAGGACGTCGTTCTCATCGAGCACCCGACGGTCGGCGCTCCAAAGCGGATGAATGTGGTCCGGATAGTTGATCGTCACGCGACAGGTGCTCGCCCAATTCGCGCTGCAGGCAGCCGTTGTCGGCGGAGCCGTGATCAAGGACGTCTGGCAAACGTGGCGGCGCGCGACGTCGTCCGGAGCGTCCGCTACAGGCAGTGCCGGATCGATCGGGATATCGGTCGCTCCGCGGAAGTAGCACGCATCATAGGAAGCCTGCGGCGTAATGCCGCTGGCGGGCCAATAGTCGTTGAACACGAGATTGACGGACGGCTTGCATGCACCGCTGCACATGATGCGATTGCGCACCTCGGCCATCGTCTCGCCCATGTCGGCCCACAACGCGGCGTTCGTGTTCGGGAACGGCGCGCCGGTCGTGGGCGCGCCGTTGTTGACGGAGGTGTAGAGGCCTTTGCGGCCGTGCGATCGCGCCGGATTCGCCGCGTTCACGGTCGTCGAATGGCAGCCGTTGCATTCCAGTGTCTCGCCGACTTGCACCTGCAGCCAATTCGTATGCAGCGGGAAGGTGTTCAGGCGTCGTCCGTTCCCATCGAGAACGCTGAACGTGAACGCGACGTTCGCCGGTACCTTCACCTTCACCGAACCGTCGGGCTCGATCGGCGCATAGCCGAGGATGTCGCGCATGCCGAACCTTCGGCCGCGCGGACCGAACGCCGTGTTCGCAATATCGCGCGTGTCTTCGTCGGGTTGCGAGACGACTTTCTCCAAGCGCAGGAAGCGTGCCGGCCGCGTTGCGTAGTCGGCATTGGCAGGGTTACGCACTGCGGCGATGCCGCCCGGGGCTCTGTCCTCGCCGTCGAAGTCGTAGACGCTGCGGATGTGCAGGATGCCGACGCCTTCGGCTTCGAGCGAGGAGTCGAAGTCGGTGCCTGCCATGCGATCGAGGATCACCGGCGGCAGCGGCCGCGAGGCAGCCGCAACGACCTCCGTATATATGTAGCCTTCCTCCGGCGCGACGATCGGCCGCTGCGTGTTGTCGCGCACGTCATAAATGTAGATGCCGTAGAGCGGCGGTGCTTCCTCTGCCGCCGGATTCTCGAGATTGTCGGCCGTGCAAGGAACGATACGTCCTTCGAGCACGAGTCGGCATTGCGACCAGCTCACGAGCAGGCGGTTCGTACCGTCGAACAACGGCGATGCGGACCGGAAGCGGCCGCCCGGCGAAGGTCCCGGAATCGTGCGGACGTCGGTCGGCAACGCTCGCGCCTGCGCAGCGCATGGCGGAGCGCTCGCAACCGTCGTCGTCGGTACCGTTTGATTGCACTCGACGTAGTTGTCGGTGTCGATCAGCACGAGATCGCCGCCTTCGTTCGTGCCGTCGAACGGCCGCAGCAACACCAGCGTGCGCCCGTCCTGCATCGGACGCGGTTGCAGGAATTGCACGATCGTCTGTGTGCCCGTCGTTGGATTCGGCGTGCCGGTCGCGTGACTGACTGCGCCGTACAATAGCTCGAGCCCGCTGCCGTCCGGATTGATGCGGTAGAGGTCCATCTGACTGTCGTCGATGGCTTGGTCCCAGCGTGTGAACACGATCTGGCCGTTGCTGAGCACGGCAGGATCCAGATCGTGGCTTTGATTGAACGAGATCTGCTTGATGTTCTCGCCGTCCTCGTCCATCACGTGCAGATTGAAGGCGGGACGGACGCCAGTCGTACCTTCGACCTGCGCCGAGTATTGCGGCTTGTTCTCGTCGAGCAGAATTGCTTTGGCGCGCCGCTGCCGCGTGGACGAGAACACGATGCGTCCGTCGGGCAGGAAGTGCGGCATGATGTCGTGCCCGTCGTTGTCGATGTTGTCTGATTGAATCACGCGACGTAGCTCTCGCGTCGCGACGTCGTAGAGCCAGATATCCCAACTCGGTATCGCGTCTTCCGGATCGACATCCTCGGGATCCATTCCTTCCGGCGCGATGCGCATCGCAAACACGACCTTCTGTCCATCGAAGCTCACGTCGACGTCGCGGATGTCCGCGCGGCCGTTGCCGGTGACCGCGCCGGTGATATTGATCTCGGGCGAGGAGGGCGATGCGCTCGTGCGCATGTAAAGGTCCGCACCCGGCGCGTAGCGGCGCAGCTCACGCGCATCGGTCACTACGTCTGCGTCGTCGCCGGGCACCGGACGCTTTACATAGAACACCGGGAAGTCGAGCGTTACGGGATCGGCACTCTGGCCGCTGCCGATCGTGACATCAGTGCCGCCGTTGCCGTCGCTGCTGCAAGCGCCGAGCGCGGCCAGAATTCCTGTCGTGAGCACGACCGATGCGACCCGCAGCGCGAGCTTGCGGATCGCGGGTTCAGCGTGCGCCTGAGGAATCATTGTTGCTCCGGAGCGTGAGTGCATCGTGCGATGTTCGTTGCAAACCGTCGTGCGTTCTGCCTTTTCGTTCGCGATGCCGCAGCGGACCCCTAATGGAATCCCGAACGCGGCGTGCATGATTGACGCGACATATTGCAGCCAACCGTTAAGCGAATCACAGATGTCCGTGCGGCGGACGCGCCTATTGCCCTCCGCTTAGCGCCGCATGACCGAATTACGTGACGCTGCTCACATTCGCGACCCGAGACCGCACGTTGAATGCTGCTTGCATCGTGGCGGCGAGACTACACGCGCGCGCGAGACCCTCGGTACTGTCTCTTCTCCGCGACGTCTCGGGCTTGAGACAGTTACCGACGAATTTCTCGCTGGCTATAGTCCGGGCCGCGCTGCACTGGCCGACGCAGCGCGTCGCGTAAGCGACCGACTCGTAACGAGTAACAATGCGCAAACAGGTCATCGCATGAGCAACACGAACAGCATCACGCAACACGCATCGGATGCAAGGCGCGGGCGATCGTCCGGCGAAGCTGCTGCTGTGCATCGGTGCGATCGCCGATCGTCGGCACGCCGCCACACGAGCGTCGCCGCGCTTGCGTTGGCGCTCTTGGCCATCGCGTGCGGACAAAACGTTGCGCAAGCCGAAGGGCGCGAGCAGGCCAAGCGCATGTTCGACCGGCTGACGGGAACGCCGCCGAGCCCGCAAGTGCTGAACGATCTCGAGACCGC
>DATCLP010000561.1:0-3889 GCA_036563855.1 Steroidobacteraceae bacterium
GTTGTGGGCTGGGGCGGGGCGTGGAGCTTGGGGCTGGACCTCGATATCCGCGAGTCGAGGTCGGAGGACGCTGATCTTCGTCAGCTGCGTTCGCCGATCTGTGCATCCAAGACCGCCAATTGCTGAGGCGTGCCGAGGTTGTGCCACGGGCCTTCATAGAGCTCGCCGCTCACCTTCCCGCGGCGGATCCATTCATACATGAGCGGAGCCAGCGGAAAGCGCTCCGGTTTGCGCCCCTCGAAGAATTCCGGCGTGAATATGCCGATGTTTGCGTACGTGAACCTCGGTCCCGACTCGGTCACGCGCGTACCGACCAGGCCGAAATCTCCCTCGGCGTGAAACTCGGGGTTCGGTACGAGGACGAAGTGAGCGACGTCTTCAGAGCGGATGCGCAGAGACTCGAACGGAAACTGCGTCCAGATATCGCCACTGACGACGATGAACGGATCGCTGCCGAGCAAGGGCAATGCCTTGCAGATGCCTCCGCCTGTCTCGAGCGCGAAGTCGCCTTCATCCGAATACCGAATGCGTACGCCGAAATTCGTCCCTTCCCCGATCGCTTCGCGCAGCTTTTCCCCCTGCCAGGCGAGATTGACGACGATCTCGCGCACGCCGGCGGCCGCAAGATTCTCGATGTGATATTGAATGAGCGGCTTGCCGCCGACTTCGAGCAGCGGCTTCGGTTTGTGGTCGGTCAAAGGCCGCATGCGTTCGCCGCGACCGGCAGCGAGGATCATCGCTTTCAAGGCGCGTGCTCCCCGCGAACGCGCTCGAATGCCGGCACGACCGACTCGTCGAGCAATTGCTTGAGAGGCGCCAGCTCGGCGTACCGATCGACGACTTCGCGCACGTATCTGAGCGTCAACGGCAGATCTTTGAGGTAGCCCGGCTTGCCGTCGCGATGGAACAGCCGCGCAAAGATCCCGAGCACCTTGAGGTGTCGCTGGACGCCCATGAAATCGAACCAGCGTTGGAATTGCTCGAGTGACGCCCCGACTTCGACGCCCTCGCTCGCTGCCATTTCGCGAAATTGCGCAACCCAAGCGCGCACGCGTTCGCTGGGCCAGCAGATGTAGCAATCCTTCAGCAGCGAAACCAAGTCGTAAGTCACCGGGCCATAGACGGCATCCTGAAAGTCGAGAATGCCGGGATTCGGTCCGAAGCGCACACCATCGCCCACCATCAGATTGCGCGAGTGGTAGTCGCGATGCACGAACACACGCGGCTGTTGCAACGCTTCCGCAATGAGCAAGTCGAACATCGACTTCAGCACTTCGTGGTGGCGACCCCCGAGCTCGAGGCCAAGGTGGCGCTGGCAAAACCACTCGGGGAACAACGCCATCTCACGGCGCAGCAGCTCGTCGTCGTACGGAGGCAGCGTCTGTGCTGTCCCAGCTAACCGCGACTGCATGCGAACCAGCGCCGCCATTGCATCGCGGTACAGCTCGTCTGCACGCGATCGATCCTGCAGCTCTGCGAGATAAGTGCGCGTCCCCAGGTCCGAGCTCAGGACAAATCCCGCTTTCGGATCGCGCGCGAGAATGCGAGGTGCATTCACGCCGATTTCGACCAGCATGCCGGCGACTCGCACGTAAGGTTCGACGTCTTCCTTGTCGGGAGGCGCATCCATGGCGATGAGCGTCCGGTCTTGCCGCGTGACGCGGAAATAGCGGCGAAAGCTCGCATCGGCAGATGCGACCGCCAAGGAAAAGTCGTCGTCGCCGAACACGCCAGCCAGCCATGCTTCGAGCTGTTGAAGTCGCACATCGCCGGCGCGACGCAGTGTCGCAATATCGTTCGATGGATGTGTCACGCGCGAGACCTTGGCGGAAAACCCTTGCAGCATCGCAGATCGAGCGATGCCAAATGAAGCTCGGCAATTATAATCGCCCGACAATGCCTCACCCGATCGCCACACGCAAACCGCTCGCGCCTGCTTACATGGTGCGCTGGCCGGTGCGCTTGCTGATCGCGACCGCGGTGCTGCCCGCTTGGCGCGTGTCGGCGAATTGCCCGGAACCCGCTCAACTCGAGGACGAGTACTCGCCGACGCTCGCCTCGATCGATCCGAACGCGCCCATTGCCGTCGAGAGCGACAGCGCCGAGGCGACCGGCGACGGTCGAATGCTGCTCAAAGGCGAGGTGACGATCAGCCAGCAGTCGCGCACGATCAAGACGCGGGATGCGACGTACGACCGAAACTCGAACCGGTTTTCGGTCGAAGGCGGCGTTGACTATGCCGACCCCAACCTCAGGATTCGGGGAACCGGTGCGCAGTTGGATCCCGCAGGCAGCGTGACCTTTCGAGGCGCCGAGTTCGAATTGCCCGCGATTCCTGCACGAGGCTCGGCGGATCGCATCACTGCAACGTTGGAGGGAGACGTCGAGCTCGACAGCGTCCGCTACACGACCTGCCCGATCGGCAACGAAGACTGGCTCCTGAGCGCAAGCGCGATCGATATCAGTCAGCAGCGCGGCATCGGAACCGGCCGCAATGTGCGGTTGGATTTCAAGGGCATCCCCATCTTGTACGTGCCCTACTTCTCCTTCCCGGTCGGCAACGAACGCAAGTCCGGATTCTTGTACCCGAGCTTCGGCAGCTACTCGCGCGATGGCCTGTCCGTGCCGTGGTATTGGAACATTCGACCGAATTTGGACGCGACGTTCGTGCCCACTTTCGATTTTCGACGGGGCGCGAAGCTCGACACCGAGCTGCGTTATCTGTTGGCCAACGGCAGCGGCATGCTGGAAACCCAATGGCTGCCCCACGACCAGGATCGCGACACGGACCGCAGCTATGTGCATTTCGTCAGCCAAACCGATTTCACGCGCGCGCTGCGCTTCGATTTGGATGTCGCGGAAGTCAGCGATCCGCAGTGGTTCGAGGATTTCGGACAAGGACCCGAGGGCACGAGCGTCACGTACTTGAATCGTGCTGCGCAGTTGTCCTATCGGACGAATCAATGGACGTTGTTCGCGCGCGCTCAAAACTTCCAGACGATCGACCACGATCTGATCCCGGAAGAGAACCGTCCGTTCACCGTCCTTCCTCAGATTGGCGTGCGTGGCTGGATGCCCAATCTCGCTTATGGGCTGACGTTTGCTTTCGACGGAGAGTTCGCGAACTTCACCCACACGCTGGACGATACGGGCGCCATTGCAACAGGTGCGCGACTCGATGTCGCCCCTCAGATTCGTTGGCCGCTTCGCGGCGCCGGTGTGTATCTCGAACCTGCCGTCGCTTGGCGCTACACGACTTACATGCTCGAGGATGTTCCTGGCGGCGGCGACGATTCTCCAAGCCGTTCGGCGCCGATCTTCAGCCTCGACGCCAGCATGAGCTTCGAACGCCTCACGGGATCGCGCGGACAACGGCTCCAAACCTTGGAGCCGCGATTGATGTATCTGTACGTGCCGTACAGAAATCAGGACGCGCTGCCGGTGTTCGATACGACGGTTGCGGACCTGAATCTGGTCCAGCTCTTTCGACCCAATCGCTACGCCGGCTGGGATCGACTCAGCGACGCGAATCAGCTCAGCATCGGCATCACTTCGAGACTGCTCGATGCGGAGAACGGCAAGCAGTTCATCTCGGGCACGATCGGACAGGCGTTCTATTTCCGAGGTCCGCGCGTCACGTTGCCGGGCGAGCCGCTCGATGATACTGAAAGCTCGGACATCATTGCGGAGCTGCAGCTCACGGCCTATCAAAACTGGAACATCAAGATGGGCGTGCAATGGGACCCGGACGATACGCGCTCGGAGCGCGGCGATGTACAGATTCAGTATCGCCCCGACTACGACCGAGTCATCAACGTCGGCTATCGATTTCGACGCGGTATTGCCGATACCACGGCCACTGATCCGGCGGACCCTTCGGCTTCCGGAC
>DATCLP010000562.1:0-1739 GCA_036563855.1 Steroidobacteraceae bacterium
GTACAGGCCTGCCGTCGCACCGACGCCGATCACAGTGAACGCAAGCAAGAACCGAAGGCGTGCCCCGCCGCGGTCGCCCAGCATCCCGAGCCACGGTGCCAATACGGCCAGCAGAAAGCTCGACGCAGCATTCGTCAGCCCCAACCAACCCGTGCTGTCGGTTTCCGGCATGCCGGACGCCCAGTACTGTTTGAAGAACACCGGGAAGAACACGACCATGACGGTCGTCGCAAACGCCGAGTTCGCCCAGTCGTACGCGGCCCACGCGGCGATCTGCTTCGTGAGGAACGGTTTTTTCATTCGGTTATGCCGCCGCAGCCAGGTGCTCGCGCGTCTCGCGGAAGGTGATGTCCGGCCAGCGTTCGAGCATCAATTCCAGATTGACCCTCGTCGGGGCCAAGTACACGAGCGCACCCGAATGATCGAGCGCCAGGTTATCGTAGGCCTTGGTGCGGAACTCTTCGAGCTTCTTCGCATCGTTGCAATACACCCAGCGTGCGGTGAATACATTCACGTTGTCGAATGTCGCCTGCACGTTGTACTCGTCTTGCAACCTGAATGCGACCACGTCGAATTGCAGCTGTCCGACGGCACCGAGAATCACGTCGTTGTTGCGCAGCGGCCGGAAGACTTGCGTTGCACCTTCCTCGCACAGCTGATCGAGACCTTTCTGCAGCGCCTTCATGCGCAGCGGGTCGCGCAAGACCACGCGCCGAAACAGCTCCGGAGCGAAATTCGGAATGCCTGTAAACATCAGCGATTCGCCTTCGGTAAAGGTGTCGCCGATGTTGATCGTGCCGTGATTGTGCAAACCGATGATGTCGCCTGCGTATGCCTCATCCGTGTGCTGGCGATCCGCGGCAAGAAACGTCAGCGCGTCGTTCACGCGCATTTCTTTGCCGAGCCGCACGTGGTACATGCGCATCCCCTTCGTGTACTTGCCCGAACAGATGCGCATGAACGCAATCCGGTCGCGGTGACCGGGATCCATGTTCGCCTGAATCTTGAACACGAAGCCCGTGAGCTTTTCCTCGTAAGGATCGACGCGCCTTGTGGTGGTTTCGCGCGGCAAGGGTCCCGGCGCATGGCGAACGAACGTCGCCAGGAGCTCCGCCACACCGAAATTATTGATGGCGGAGCCGAAGAACACCGGCGTTTGACGCCCGGCCAGGTACTCATCGACATCGAACGTCGGTGCCGCGCCGCGCACCAACTCGACTTCGTCTTTGAACGCTTGGAGACGGTCTCCTAGAAACTCGGCTGTTTCCTCACTGTCGAGCCTATCGATCGTCGCGTGCGTCCCCGCACGACCTTTCTCGCCGGGTTGATAGATGTAGATGCGGTCCTCGAGCAAGTGATAGATGCCGCGCAGACCGCGCCCCATGCCGATCGGCCAAGTCACCGGCGCGCAGGAGATCTTCAGGATGCGTTCGATCTCGTCGAGCAACTCCATCGGCTCGCGCCCTTCCCGATCGAGCTTGTTGATGAACGTCATGATCGGCGTATCGCGCAACCGGCACACTTCCATCAGCTTGATCGTGCGTTCCTCGACACCCTTCGCGCAGTCGATCACCATCAGCGCCGAATCGACTGCAGTCAGCGTCCGATACGTGTCCTCCGAGAAGTCCTCGTGTCCCGGGGTATCGAGCAGATTCACGATGCGCCCATCGTAAGGGAACTGCATGACCGATGAGGTCACGGAGATACCGCGTTGCTGCTCGAGCGCCATCCAATCGGAC
>DATCLP010000563.1:0-2822 GCA_036563855.1 Steroidobacteraceae bacterium
CGCTTCGCTCTGCGCGCCTCTCCCCGAGGAGAGGCAATGCTTCGCTGCGCGAGAGCATCCCCTCACCCCGCGCGCCTCGCTTTGCGCACCTCTCCCAAGGAAGCGAGTCCGCGCGCTTCGCTGTCAACGATCCGCTGTCGACGATCGACTTGGCTCTGCCTGTGGCTGTTGCCTGTCGCCGACGTGCTCGCTCAACGGGCACGTCAGTACGTTCCTCGTTGAATGTACGGTACCGCCGCGAACAACTTGCGCTCCTCGCCGCGCGGGTCGTCGACGAGCTCGGACTTGGCGTCGAACACCAGCGTTGCGCGTCGTGGTAGTTCGTAGGGATCCCACCGCGGAATGCCGGCGTGGTTCGGATTGCCGGTTTTCGCGAATGCGATGAACGCCTCGCTCATTTGATCCGCTGTGCGTTGCGCTTCCGCTGTCATGCCGGTCAGCGACCCCGGCTGTGCGATGTTGTCGAACACGAGCGGAATATCCATCCCATGCTGCGCGCCGTAACGGCCGTTCTCGAGCGGCGAGCGGTAATTCAATTGGTACGCATAGACCGGCGATCCCTGCTGCGCGCGTAGCTCCGCTTCGATGATGGCGCCTCGCCACGATCGTCCCGCCGTCGTCGCGGCGAAGAATACTTCCGTCGGCGTGTAATTCGGATAGAGCCTGCGATACGTCGCGATCACGTGATCGGGATCGATGTCGACGTGCAACTCGGGCAATAAGCGATCGGCAAGCTCCTCCCACGTCAGCTCCCACACGCCGGGCTGATTACCCAAGAACGCAATCGTCTCGTCGCGCGTGTTGCCGATGATCATCGGAATGTGCGCGGACTGCGACGGCGCATCCGGATAAAACGGATGACGCGGAAGCGAAACCTGGTCGAGCACCGGGCCGAAGTACACATTGCGGCCGACCATCGTCGGATCGGCCGTTCGAGCCGCAGCGACGAGATCCTGCGCCGGAACGTCCTCGAGCTTAGCGATATCGTTCGGCGCGATTTTCAGCGCACCGAGGCACGCGCGTGCCCGCAGCGTCGCACTACGCGGACCTTGTGCCGTGATTTGCTGTCCGCTCATCGTCGCCGCGCGATGAAACAGCCCGCGCGCCGCCGGCATCGCCATCAAGGTCGCAATCTTCGCGCCGCCGCCCGACTGGCCGAACACCATCACGCGTTGCGCATCGCCGCCGAATTCGTCAGCGTGATCGCGTACCCATTCGAGCGCCTTGACGAGATCGAGGATCCCGACGTTGCCCGAGCTCGCGAATTCACGCCCAGCCATCCGCGACAGATAGCAATGACCGAAGATGTTCAGGCGATGATTCACGGTGACGACGACGACATCGCCGCGAAGACACAAGCGCTTGCCGTCGTAGATCGGGCTCGATCCGCTGCCGCTGCTGAACTCGCCGCCGTGGAAATACACCATGATCGGGCGCTTGCGGCCGTCGCGTAGTCCGGGGGTCCAGACATTCAAGACGAGGCAGTCCTCGCTCACGCGCTCCTTCGTCGAAGCTTGCGGGCACGCAGGACCGAACTCGAGTGCATCGCGCACGCGCTTCCAAGGCTCGGGGTCGAGCGCAGGCCTGAACCGTCGCTTCGACGTGTCGCCGCCGTAGGGCACGCCTTTGAAGACGTGCACGCCATCCTGCTTGATACCACCGACGCGACCGTGTTTCGTCTTTGCGGTGACATGGGTCGGAGATGCAACGACTGAAGGTGTCGCCAGCAACACGGCGGAGTACGTCGCGGCACGCAACACGTCGCGCCGTGATGCGCGAAGCGAATCGGCAGTCATCTGGTTACCTCTCTTCGGAATCCGATTTCGTCATCTCGGACGAACGTAAGTATCCGCTGCTCGCGAGCCAATCGTGGACGCGCTCGATCCAGCGATCGGGCGTCGTGGCGTTCCGCAGCCCGAACCCATGCCCGCCGGCCGGATACACGATCAACTGAGACGGTACCTTCGCGGCTTGCAGCGCTTCGAAGAAGCGCAAGCTGTTTGCGACCGGCACGGATCGGTCGTCAGCCGCGTGCATCAGAAATGTCGGCGGCGTTTGCGCTGTGACGTGGCGCTCGTTCGAATACGCTTCGATCAACTCGCGCGTCGCTACCGCTCCAAGCAACGTCTCGCGCGAGACTTTGTGCGTGATCGCATCCTCGAAGCTGATGACGGGATACGCTAGGACGAGGAAGTCTGGGCGTACCTGCTCGGCAGTCGCGCCGGGTAAGACCGGTCGCGCGAATCGCGTTGCTGCCGTCGCCGCAAGATGGCCGCCTGCGGAGAAGCCCATGAGCCCGACGCGCCGAGGGTCCACGTTCCATTCGCGCGCACGCTCGCGCACGAGCTTGAGCGCCTGCTGCGCGTCCTGCAGCGGACCGATCTTCTTGTCGATCATGTGCGCATCGCTCGGCGTTCGATACTTCACGACGAACGCAGCAATGCCGAACGCATTCAACTGCTCGGCCACTTCGAACCCTTCTTTGACGAGCGACACGCCGCGATAGCTGCCGCCTGGAAGAATCACGATCGCCGCCCGAGGGTTCGGCGCATCGCCGAGCGGATACGCATAGATCTGCGGCCGCGAGATGTTCAGATAGAAGGCGTAAGGCTCTACCGGATCGCGCAAGCGCTCTTCATCGATTGCAGGCCGCGAATTGGGGATGGAGCCCGAATAAAGCGCGATCGGGTCGGGTGCGCCAAGCGAACAGGCACAGGCGAGCATCGCAATGATAAACAGCGCGAAACTTCGCTTCACGATCCGCCCATGCCCTCAGATGTGCGTCGCGCTCAATCTACCGGATGCGCTCCGCGGGCGGATAG
>DATCLP010000564.1:0-4296 GCA_036563855.1 Steroidobacteraceae bacterium
GCACAGGGCTACGCCGTCCATCTCGGGCATTTCCCAATCCGTGATCATGAGCTGGAAGTCGCCCTCCTCCAGCTTCGCGAGCGCCTCGCGGCCGTTGCCGGCCGTTTCGACTTCGTAGCCCGCCCGTTTCAGGAGGCGCGCCATGATGAGCCGCTGAGTCGGCTCATCATCTACCAGCAAAATCCGCCATTGGCCGGCCGTTGCTGGTGCAATCGTTACGGAACTCGCATTGCTCATTCGGAGAAGGATCGTAACCTTCCCGATATGAGAGCGCTACGGGCCTCCATGCAAACCGAGTAGTGCTGCGCACATGTAGTGTGCGCTACGCACGCCGCATCGGGGATTCCCGGAGGCTGTCGCCGACAGGCGACGTATCAACGACGTCTGCAGACATCGACAGTGCCATTGAGCGTCTTGATCCGCACCTTGGCGCTGCCGGAACCGCGAGTGAACGAGAGATTGCGACCCGCACCACGGTTGTTCGTGCGTACGGTGTCGTCGCCGAAGCAGCTTTCGATATCCCCATTGAAGGTGCTCATCTCGAACTGCGCATCGATCGGTTCTTCGAGGCGCAGCTCGACGTCGCCGTTGATCGTTTCGGCTTCGAGCCGTGCATCGCTCGCAAGCCGCGTCGATAGCTCGACATCTCCATTCGTCGTGCGCACGCGTGCCCGCGCAATCTCGGTCGCAGCAATCCTCATATCTCCGCTGACCGTTTGGATGTCGATCTCGCCGCCGATCTTCGACGCTTGAAGGTCGCCGCTCACGGTGGAAATCGTGTACATGGCGGACTTCGTAGCTCCCGAACCCGTCACGACGATATCGCCGCTGATCGTTTTGGCCGCGAAATCTTCTCCGGATGTTTCGGCATGAATCGCTCCGCTCACGGACTGTAGCCGCTGTGCGCCGCGCACGCCCTCGATTCTTTGGTCCGCACTGACCGTGTTGACGGTAAGCGCGCTCGTTGCGGGGATGCGCACGGTGAGATCGGCATCGGCAGATCTCGAGCGTCCGCGCGGCAAGACGACACGAATACTGGTCCGCTTCCCATCGCTCGCGAAATCCACTCGTTCGACGCCGTCTTCCACTTCGCCGCGAAGCTCGACCTCGGCACGATCCCAACCGATGACGCGCACCGAGCCCGCCACGTTGACGATTTCGACTTCGCCGTTCGGGTCGGCGGACGCACGCTTTTCGATCCGTTCGGCCCAGCTCGTCGAAGCGAACAGCCAGAGTGCGGCGCTCAGTCCCACACACAAGGGAAGTTTCGCCGATCGCACGTTCATAGATCCGTTCCTGCTGCCGTTGTGGCAGCCATTGAATTGACTTCGGACAACACCTGCATCTCGCGTTGATACGTCGAGACCAGCAGATCCTGTAACAGCGGATCGCCCGGATACTGCGCGAGCGTCGCCGAGATTTCGCGCGCCGAGCGGCGCAGCTCCGCGATGTCTCGTTCGACCTTCGCGCGCACGACCGGCGGTAGGCGCTGAATGTGTTTGGCGTACTCGGCGTCGAGCTCCGCGCGTGCCTCTTCGTAACTCTTGCCGATCTCGAGACCGTTGAATCGCACCGGCATCGTCGGCAGCACCGGCTGCAATTGCTCGGCGACTTCTTGCCGAGCGCGCGCGATCTGCTCTTGCATCGAGCTGCGCGCGACAAGGAACGTAATGACCGATGAAGTCACGACGAGCGCAACTGCAGCCGCCAGCTGAAACCAACGCTGCGTGTAGAGCGGCGCGCTCCTCTGCGGCCGATCGGCTGCGATTTCCGCCTCGATGTCGCGCCACAGATCGCGCGACGGCTCGACCGAGCGAGGCAGCTCGGCCAGCAGGCGATCGAGTGGATCATGTGCTTCGTTCATGCCTCGAGCTCCGGAAGTCCCAAGCGAGCACGGAGAAGTTTGCGGCCGCGGTGCAATTGCGCCTTGCAGGTGCCGACCGCGATGCCGAGCATGTCTGCGACTTCCTCGTGACTGTAGCCGTACACGGCCTGCAGCACGACCACGTGCCGCGAACCCTCGGGCAGACTCGCCAGTGCCTTTTCCACGTCCATGACATCCGAACTGTCGGCTGCGACAGACGCATCGCCGAGCGAATCCAAAACGTCTTCATCGTCCTCGTCGTGCGTCGGCAGCGCAGTGTCCTCAGTGCGCGTCCCTCGATTGCGCGAATACGTGAGCACCTCGTTGACGGCGATGCGATGCAACCACGTGCCGAACGCGCTGCGGCCTTCGAACGCCGCCAGGTTCCGCCACGCCCGCACGAATGTCTGTTGCACGCAATCCTCTACAATCTCTCGATGGCGCGTCATACGCAAACACAAACCCATCACCCGGCCGACGTGTAAGCGATACAAGCGCTCGAACGCCCTCATATCGCCGCGGCGCGCAGCCTCGACGAGCGCTGCGTCGGATATCGACGCAGGCTCATCCGTCCGATCCGGCTTCATAGCGCGCGTTAATGGAGCCATCGAGTACTTGGATGCGGTGCGGTAACGAGAGGTTTGAAAAGGCGACAGGCTGTAGGCGCAAGCCGAATAGGGCTACGAGCTACGGGCGACGGGCTACGGCAAGAATGAGTGCGAGTGGTGATAAAGGAACTACAGGAAAAGCGAAAGCCAGCTTCAATGACACGCAGCAATGAGCGTGTCTATAGAACAAGAAGACGCGGGATTGATAGCGACAGCTGGCGTCAACGGGAGGTGCGGACCTAGGATCAGAGTAACCAATGCGTGGGCCACCGGGATGATGTTTGCCGCGTGGGCTCTGGCCGTCGCCCGTGGCCCGCTTTCAGCTTTTCCTCCCATTCCACTCCCGCACTTTCTCTTCGAGGGCATCGCCGGCCATCGGCCGGCCGATAAAGTAGCCCTGAGCGCGGTCGCAGCCGACGCCGTCGAGAAAGTCGAGCACTTCCTGGGATTCGACGCCTTCCGCGCATGCGGTAAGGCGCAGTTTGTGGGCGAGCAGCACCATCGTTTCGACCATCGTGCGCGCATCCTCGTGGGCGAAGATGTCGCGGACGAACGAGGTGTCGATCTTCAGCTCGCTGAAAGGCATCAAGTAGAGCTGTTTGAGCGACGAGTAGCCGGTACCGAAATCGTCGATAGACAATCCGAAGTTCTTCACGCGCATGCGTGTCAGCACGTCCATGGTCGTACCGGGATCGAACATGGCCGCGGTTTCGGTGACCTCGAACACGATCCGGCGCGCATCGGCGCCGATGTTCGAAGCCATGCGCGCGACATGGTCCGGAAAGGAAAGGTCGTTCAGAAGCTGCGGCGACAGATTCACGGCGACCGACAGCTGCAGTCCATGCGAATCCCATGCGCAACATTGGGAGAGCGACGTTTCGAGCACGTATTCGGTCAACCGACGAATCAAGCCATTCTTTTCGGCGACCGGGATGAAGCGCGCAGGCGAAATGAATCCGAGCACGGGGTGCTGCCAGCGCGCCAATGCTTCGACGCCTTCGATGATCCATCGTCCGGGCGCGACGCGCGTCGCCTTGGGCTGATAGTGGACGCGGATCTCGTTCCGATCGATCGCCGCCGCCAGCGCTTCGGGTGTGATGGGTGCCTCGCCGCGGACACAGCGTCGTAGCATCGCTTCGAGATCCGCGAGCAAGATGGGCTTTTGCAGCGCGCCCAGCATGCTCAAGCCTTGTGCGCGGCCGATCTGCTCGGCGGTCGCGAGCACACGCTGATCCATACCGCTCGCCACGAGCACCTGCGCCTTGCTGCCGCGTTCGCCCAAGAATCGCAGCAGCTCGATGCCGTCGGCATCGGGCATCTGCAAGTCCAGAACGACGACCGTCGGCTGAAATTCCTGAACGGCAGCGCGAAAGGCCTCGGGCTCGCTTACTGCACGTGTCTCGAAGCCGAGTGCAGTCGCGGCCTCGGCGATGAACTCGCACAGATCGGCCTGGTCGTCGATGACGAGCAATCTGTTCCCCTGCTCAAGCAACGCGCGCCTCCTGATCCAATACGTACCGAATGCGCATTGCGAGCTCTTCGTTACGGTACGGCTTGTGGATGATGTCCGTCGAAGACAAGCCAGCGCCGCTCAGCGCACTCGTGTCGACATAGCCTGTCGTGAACAACACCTCGATGTCCGGACGTAGTTCACGGGCCCGCTTTGCGAGCGTCGGACCCAGCATACCCCCTGGCATCATCACGTCGGTGAACAGCAAGTCGATGCGTTCCGGCCCCATCAGGATGCGCATGGCGGCGTCGGCATTCGATGCGGCCAAGGCGCGGTAACCGAGTTGGCTCAGAGCGGTGACGACGGTCTCTCGC
>DATCLP010000565.1:0-6531 GCA_036563855.1 Steroidobacteraceae bacterium
TCACTGAGGAGAGCATTCGCGACCACTTGTTGGATGCCATCGCCGGCACGCGCAATGGCGACGCCATCCGCATCGCCACGTTCTATCTGTCCGACCGCAAGGTGATCGACGCCTTGCTCGCAGCCGCGCGCCGTAACGTCACCGTGCAACTCATTTTGGATCCGAACCGCGATGCGTTCGGCCGCCAGAAGGACGGCGTACCGAACCGTCCGGTCGCAAACGAGCTCGTCGAACGCAGCAGCGGCAACATCGCAGTGCGCTGGTATCGCACGCACGGCGAGCAGTTTCACACGAAGCTGGCCTTGATCACGCGCAGCGACCGGCTGATCGCCTCGCTCGGGTCGGCGAATCTGACTCGCCGCAATATCGGCAACTACAACCTCGAAGCAAACGTGGCGTTGGAAATGAGCTTGGAGCAGCCGCTTGCTACGGAGATGCTCGATTATTTCTCGCGCCTATGGAACAACGAAGGTCCGCTCGGCACGGAGTACACGGCACCGTTCGGTGCCTATCGGGATGAAGACGACGGCAAGTACTGGCGCTATCGCCTCATGGAAGCGACCGGGTTGAGCACGTTCTGACTTGAAGCATCGCAAAGCGATGCGCGCTCATGGCGCAGCCTGCGGTTGCTCCGCAGCTGACCGAGGCGACGCCTGCTGCTGGTTGCGCCGCCGCTCGCGCCGAAACTGCCAAGGCGGCACCAGCTCGCTACGCGGGAGCGCCCACATGCCTTGCCGCTCCTCCCGCGCACGATCCTCGAGCGCAGCGAGCGAACGGTCCTCCGCGTACCTTCTATTCACCCAGACATGTCCGCCTGCGACGAGCGCCCGCGTGATGTCCAAGCGGTCGGGCTCGCGAAATACACGCGCGATCTTGCGCTTGAATTGGTCGGTCTCGACGACGTCGACGAACACTTCGCGGCCGTCGATGAGCTCGATGAGCGCAGCGCGCGAGTGATCCGCGTATGGTTGGTCCTTCTCCGGTGCATCCACGTCCATGAGACGCACCTCGATGTTGCGTCCCGCGTGCGGCTTCGACGTGGCGCGCACGATGAAACTGTCGCCGTCGAAAACCCTGATCACGATGCCCGAGAAATCGCGCTGGTCGGTACCCGCCGCACACGCGAGCGTCGCCCACGCAGCAAGGACGAGCACGATCCATCGGGCGATGAGTACAGGGAGCGCGCGGAGACGGGTCACGGTCGACTCGATCGCACCAACAGGAAACACGGTCATTGAGACGTATCGGACTTCGACAATTGCTCGCGATCTTGCGCGATCGCCGCCGCCGTCTCATGCGCGAGCTTCCGTGCGACTTCGTGCGCTGCGCTCTCGAACGCTTGCGCGACCACGCTCATGCGATTGTCGTCGCATTCGCGCGTCGCCGTTGCGGGAATCGTCGCCACCAGCCTGCGATCCGCGACCCGCACCAAGCGGCCGACGATCGTCACTCGCACGCGCGGCGCGGAGCGCCCGGGCACGTACTCCGCTTGGAAATCGCGCACTTCGGTATCGAGGATGTACGGCCCTGCAACGCGCGCCTGCTCCGCGGTTACGCTGCGAAACAAGAGCTGATCCTGCAGCGAATGCACGAGAAACGCTTGCACGAGCTCTTGCGTCGTCCCGCTCCACTGTACACGACGGAAGTAGTCGAGCTCGCGTCCGCGCAGCACGGCGATGCGTTGTGTGTCGAGGCCTGGAGCGACATCCGGGCGGCCGATTGCGAGATCGACGTGCGACCCAGCAGATGCTGTCGCACTCGTCGCCGGCGGCAAGGGCGCGATCACATAGTTCGTCGGTACGGGAATCTCGCTATCGAGCAACGATGAAGTGCTGCAAGCAGCGAGCTGGACACCTGCGATCAGGGCTGCAGCCGCTAGCGCTGCGCGCCGCGCAAGAAACTTGTAGTCGGCGCAGCGGTTACGCAATCCGGTCGTCGTGACCATGCTCGTTATAGGCCTCACTTGGCGATTGGCACGCCGCTTTCCGGCGGCTCATACAAGATTTGCGAGGGATTGTCGCGAAGGCTTCGCGACAAGTCGCGAAATTCGCGCGCGGCGGAGCGCGCCTCGCGGACCAGCCGTTGCAGCTCGAACAGTCCCTGCTCGGTGAAATTGCCGAGTTGCGTCTCGCTTTGTTTCGCGAAACGATCGATGCGCTCGGAAGCCTGCTGCAGATTCTCGGCGACGGCGTTCATTTTCGTCAGCATTGATTGAACCTCGGGCTGCGCGCCCGTCGATATCTCCCGCAAGCTGGCGGCGGTGGCGTGAATCTCGGCGAGCGTCGCCTGCATGTCTGCGACGAGCCGGCCCACATTCTTGGTCGTGTCCGGCAATCCGGCGCTCGCTTGCTGCAAATTGTTCAGCGTCGTCCTGACGGCGGCGAGATTGTCGTCCGACAGCAGTCGGCCGATGCGCTCGAGGATGGCCGTCGCGCGCCCCATCACTTCGGGCAGAGTCGCGAGGAGAATGTCGAATTCCGAGGCAACCGACTCGATCAACGGATACCGTTTGCCCTGGCGCAGCGGCTGCGTCTTGTCGACATCCGGCGCTTCCCGGAGATTCACGAAAAGCAAACCGGTGACGCCCTGCAAGCTCAGGCTGGCGCGCGTCGCGGAAGAGATCGGCGTCGACTCGTCGATCTCGACGACGACGTTCACGCGGCTCGGATTGTCGGGATCGATCGAGAGTCTTTGTACTCGGCCGACATCGACACCCAGATAACGCACCGGGCTGCCGCGATTGAGGCCGCTCACGCTCCCTGCAAACTCGATCTCGTAGACCTTGTACGCGCGGCGGTCGTTTGCATCCGTGTACCACAGCACGAAGGCAACGCCCATGGCGAGCACCAGCAGAATGAAGGTGCCTACGGCGAGATAGTTGGCTTCACGTTCCATAATCGATCGGGCAAGGGAGCGGCACGAATGCCGTTCGCCTCAGCGTGTGTCTCCCGCGCGCAGTACGGCCCGGGCCCGCGCCCCATGGAAATACTCGCGAATCCATGGATGTTCGTTGCGCATGATGCCGTCGAGGGTATCGACGACGATTTTCCTGTCAACCAGCACGGCGACACGATCGCACGTTTTCACGATCGTATCGAGATCGTGTGTGATCATGGCGACAGTGAGATGCAGCGCCCGCTGCAAGTACACGAGCAAGTCGTCGAAAGCGGCCGCCGAGATTGGGTCCAGGCCTGCCGTGGGCTCATCGAGGAACAGGAGCGTCGGATCGAGCGCGAGCGCCCGCGCCAATGCTGCGCGTTTCACCATCCCGCCCGATAGCTGCGAAGGGAGCTTTGCTCCGGCATCGAGCGGCAACCCAACCATGCGCAGTCTGAGCTCGGTCAATTCCTCGAGCGCCTCGGGCGAAGCCGGGAAATATTCTCGAATCGGCAATTGGATGTTCTCTGCGACCGTGAGCGAGCTGAACAGCGCGCCGTGTTGAAAGGTCACTCCGTAACGTCGCTTGACATCGAGCAGCTCTGCATCCGACATCTGCGTGATGTCCTTTCCTTCGATGAACACATGTCCTGCATTCGGACGGTGCAAGCCGAGCATCGTGCGCAACAGCACCGACTTGCCGCTGCCCGACCCGCCGACGATGCCCAGCACTTCGCCGCGATAGATGTCGAGATCGACACCGTCGTGCACGACCTGCGCACCGAAGCGGTTGACCACGCCGCGGACGGAGATCACTGGCTCGTGCCCTGCACGAGCGGGCTCGGGGCGCGGGGATCGGAGCGCGGGGCCGCCTTGGGCGCTCGGTTCATGCATATGCATTCCAGATTTTCCACGAATCACGGATCACCAATTGCGACGAGTCACGGTCATCAAACACGAGTCACGAAGGCGATCGCGCTCACGACGCGCTTCTTGCCGTCGCCCATCCCTTCTGTAGCTCTTTTTGGCCCAAGCCCCGAGCCCCACGCCCCAGGCCCTCTAGAAATCCAACTCCACGAAAATCACCGCAAACACCGCATCCGCGAAAATCACCAGAAAGATGGATTGCACGACGGCGATCGTCGTCAGGCGCCCGAGCTCGCGCGAAGAGCTGCGGACCTGCAAGCCGCGATAGCAGCCGACCATCGCAATCAGTGCGGCAAAGACCGGCGCTTTCACGAGACCGGCCCAGAATGTCGTCGGCGCGAGCGCATCCTGCACTCGATCTACGAATTGAGTGAGAGAAATGTCGAGCAGCAACGCCGACAGCAGCGCCCCGCCGGCAAGTCCCATCGCATCGGCAAGGATCGTCAGCAGCGGCAGCGCCACGACGAGCCCGATGATGCGCGGCAGGACGAGCACTTCGAAATAGTCGACGCCCATCGACTGCAACGCGTCGACCTCGTCGTTCAAACGCATCACACCGATCTCCGCCGCAAAGGCGCTGCCCGATCGGCCGGCGACGATGATGGCCGTGAGCAGCACACCCATTTCGCGCAGCACCGCGATCGCAACGAGATCGACTGTGAAGATTTCGGCACCGAACTGTCGCAATTGCTGGGCGCCGAGATAGGCGACGATCACGCTGATCAGGAACGCGATCAGCGCGACGATCGGGATGGCTTGGATGCCCGTTTCATATATGTGTCGCGTGATGGAGGCGAGCCGCAGATGCTTCACGCTGCGCAGCGATCGCAACCCCGTGACCGCCATGCGCCCTAAGAATGCGACCGAGCTCATGACTTCCTGCACGCGCAAGATCGACTGTCGGCCGAGCCACGCGATCGCATCGTGCCAATTGCGTCGGCGCGGCGGTTTCGGCTCGATTAGGATGGGACCGCGGTCGATCAGCTCGCGGATGAAATTCAGATGCCCCGGCACGGCACCGACGAACTGCACTTGCACGCCTCGGTTCTGCAACTCAGCCAAGCGTCGGTCGAGCAACCACGCGGCCGAGAGATCGAGCGCTTCGAGCTGCGAGCAGTCGACCTGAACGTGCGGCGCGCGCTCGCTACCGATGGCGGCAAGCGCGCGCTCGACCTCGGCGATGTTCGCGATGCGCCAGGCTCCGCGCAGCCGCACCTGCAACGCCTCGTCGGTCCGTTGAGATTCGAATAACACCGTCCGCTATTCTGGTTGTCGAAACCGCGAGAAGCCTAGCAGAGATCCGCCCCGCCGGCCGAAATTGCCGCGCCGTGTAGCGCTCGCGAAACCTTTCAGTACCGCAAACGTATGGCGCAAGCGCTGGCATCGTGCCGCCGCATCTGTCTAACCTAACGATTTTCGTTTGCTCGACCATCGACCATGAACGACGCTGAAAACCTGTTCGCAGAAGTATTTCTCGGCAATTCCCTCTGGCAGTGGACGATCGCCGGAAGCATCGCGACGCTCACGTTGCTTGCGCTGCTCCTCTTCCGGCGGCTCGTGAACGTGCAGTACGAACGGCTCGCTACGACGCCCCACACCGAAATGATGGAGCTGCCGCTCAAGGTGCTGAGTCGCACGACGCTGCCGTTCATGCTCATCGCGGCGCTTTTTGCCGGGCTGCAAGCGCTCGTGCTGCCGCCCAAGCTCACAGCTCTCGCCTGGACCGTCTTCACGATCGCCGCTTTCTGGCAAGCAGGCCTATGGGGCTCGACGGCAGTACTTGCGTGGCTCGGGCAGCGCGCGCAGCGCGAGATGATGGCCAATCGCGCGGTCGCGAGCACGCTCGGCATCATCGGCTTCATTGCCCGGGTCACGATCTGGTCGTTCGTCGTCATGCTGACGCTCGACAATCTGGGCGTCGAGATCAAGCCGCTCCTCGCCGGTTTGGGAATCGGCGGCATCGCCGTCGCGCTGGCGGTCCAGAACGTGCTCGGCGATCTGTTCGCCTCGCTCGCGATCTCGCTCGACCGGCCGTTCGTCGTCGGCGATGCGCTCGAGATCGACAATTTCTCGGGTACGGTCGAATACATCGGCGTGAAGAGTACTCGGCTACGCAGCGTCACGGGCGAGCAGATCATCATCCCGAACGCTAACCTGATGAACAGCCGCATGCGCAACTATTCGCGCCTGCGCGAGCGGCGCGTCGTGCTGCCGATCAGCGTGAGCATCGATACGCCGCCCGAGAAGCTGGCCCGCATTCCGGCGATCATCCGTTCGCTCGTCGACGAGCATCCGAATACGCGATTCGAGCGTGCGCATTTGACGAAGATCGGCTCGAACGCGTTCGACTTCGAAACCGTGTATTACGTGACGGTCTCGGATTACAACCGTCACATGGACATTCAGCAGAGCATCTTCCTCAAGCTCCTCGAGAGCTTCGAGCGGGAAGAGATCTGGCTGGTCAACATGAAACCGCGGCCGAAGATCGTAGCGCCGCGCAAGGATCCGGCAGAGCAGCTCGAGGCTTCGGCGAACACATAGCGACGCGCGCGGCTCGGCCTTCTTTATTTAGTGATTGGCGCCGACGGCGCGCACGCGTGAATCGGTCTGCTGCGCCTGCTCGAGCGCATCGACGAACCGCCGCGTCCACGCAGCGATGTCGTTGCGCCTGAGCACCTGCATCATCGCTGCATGGCGCTCGCGGCGCTCGGACAAGGGCATCGAAAG
>DATCLP010000566.1:0-2771 GCA_036563855.1 Steroidobacteraceae bacterium
GTTCCGATCACGGTCGCGATGTCTATGTTGATCGTTTTCGTGGGCTCGAGCCGGGTGATCCTGCAAGTGCACTACTTCAGCGATGTGCTTGCCGGATACGCGTCGGCGGCCGCTTGGGCGGCACTGTGCATCGCGGGATTGGAAGCGGTACGTTGGCGGGAGGAGCAAGCCAACGAAGACCGGTAAGGCAGGCGCAGATGCCCGCACCGCGAGCATCTGCGCTGCATCGAGAAGTTACTTCTTGTCCAGCCGCAGAATCCGTCCCTGCGGCGAATCCGTAATGATGTAGAGGAGTCCGTCAGGACCCTGCTGCACGTCGCGCACGCGCTGACGTGGATTGCCGATATACCGAGTTTCTTTCGTCACCTGGCCGTTCTCGATCTTCAGACGCACCAAGCCGCCGGGATTGAGCGAGCCGATGAACAAATCGCCCTTCCAATCCGGGAAGGCATCGCCGGTATAGAAGATCGCACCGGACGGCGCGATCACCGGATCCCAGTAATACACCGGCTGCTCCATGCCTTCCTTCTCGGTGCCTTCGCCGATCTTCGAGCCGTTGTAATCGATGCCGTACGTGATGACCGGCCAGCCGTAGTTCTTGCCGGCTTCCGGATGATTCAGCTCATCGCCGCCGCGAGCACCGTGCTCCACCGTCCACAATTGCTGCGTCACCGGATGCAGCGTCGCGGCTTGTACGCTGCGATGCCCGTACGACCAGATCTCACCTTTCGCGCCCTCTTTGCCGACGAACGGATTGTCTTTGGGGATCGAGCCGTCCGGATTCAGGCGCACGATCTTGCCGATCGTCGTCGACAGGTTTTGAACGAGCGGACGCTGATTGAAGCGATCGCCCAGGGTCACGAACATCGTGCCGTCCGGTCGGAACACGATGCGCGAGCCCCAGTGATTCGGGCTTTGCACCTTCGGCGTCTGTCGCCAGATTACCTCGACGTCTTCGAGCGCATTGGTGCCGAGCTTGCCGCGCGCGACGGCCGTGCCGGCACCGCCTTCGCCGGGCTCGGAGAACGAGAAATAGACGAGCCGATCGTCTTTGAAATTCGGACTGAGCGTGACGTCGAGCAGGCCGCCTTGGCCGCGTGCGTAAACCTCCGGGATGCCGCCGAGCGGTTCCGAAAGCTTTCCGTCTTTGTCGACGAGCCGCATGCGTCCCGGACGCTCCGTGACGAGCATCCGGCCGTCATCGAGTAAGGCCAATCCCCAAGGATGCTGCAGCGGACCGGCGATGACCGTCAGCTTGAACGGATCTTCCTCATGCTTGGGTTGCGGAGAGGAGGGTGCCGCTGCGATGGCTGCATGCGCAAACGCGAAGCCCGTGCACGCCGCGAGTAACCCGATTGTTCTCATGCTTGTACTCCTCAAGGTGAGCCGGAGCGTCATTCGCTGCTGTCGCTCCAGTCCAGCTCCAATCCGATTTCGAACTGCGCCAGCTTACGCGCAAGCGACGGCGGAATGGACATGGATCGAGCTTTATTCACATTCAGTAGCAATGTGGCGCTGCCGCCTTCCTGAACCAGGCTCGTAAAGAAGCTGCGATGGGCCTGCAGGCGGCGTAAAGCCAGCCCGATTACGGTTTCATCGGCCAACGGCTGCAGGGTCGACGCGGCACGTCGCGTCGTGTCGTCCTGTTCGTCGTCGGAAGGTCGCCATGATTCGTCGAACTCCGAAAACGTGAACGGTGCGATCCAATAGCAGTCGGCTGGCGTCGAGCTTGCGTGGCGGTCCGCATGGAGCGTGTGTTCGGGCACCATCGCCAGAATGCGGGTGATTTCCTGAGGATCGAGTTTCGGATGCTGAACGCGCAAATGAATGCGAGCCGGAGCATTGCCCGCGCGCAGCTGGGCTGAGGATTTCATCGTACGCCTTGAGCGGTGGGATGACCCGTTACGCGCCGAGGGCGCGCGGGGTTCCCCGCCCCGGGCTACGGGCGACGGCAGGAAGCGACGAGCGCCGGCACATTGTGTTGTCTCCGTCGCGTGGTGCTCGTTGCTTTTCCTCTTACCTGTGACCGTCTCGTCTTCCCATCGCCTTCGACGACGATGTGGTTTTCTGATGTCTTCTGGCCGTCGCCCGTGGCCCGTCGCCCTTACTTCTCCGGCTCCACCAACGCCTGATACACCAGCGCGTGCGAGAGCTCTTCTGTGCTCGGCGATCCGGGAACCGTGCCGCGGCGCTGAATCATGCTGATGAAAATGAGGTCGTTCGTCGGATCGATCCAGAACCATGTGCCGGCGATTCCGTACCAGAGATAAGAGCCTTTGCCGATCGTGCTGCCGATCTTCAGAGGATCCTGGACGATGAAGAAGTCGTAGCCGAAGCCCGTGCCCGGTTGCTGGCGATAAAAGCCCGGCAGCCCGTACCGTCTGCTCTCGAGCACATGGTCGGGCACGACATTCGTGCGCATCAGCTCGATCGAGCTCGGCGCGAGCAGGCGCTTCCCGTCGAGCACGCCGCCGTTTGCGAGCATTTGCGCGAAACGGAGATAGTCGCCCGCCGTCGAATACAGACCGCCGCCGCCTTGAGGCAACGTCGGTTCGACGCTGATGTTCGGGTCGTGCGGCAATGGCGTCAGACCGTTCGGGCCGCCTTGATAAATCGTTGCGACGCGGTGGAGCTTCTCTTTGGGCACGTGGAATCCCGTGTCCTTCATGCCGAGCGGCTCGAAGATGCGCTCGCGCATGAATTCACCGAGCGTCTTCCCCGAGAGCTTTTCGATGATGTGACCTTGGATGTCGACGGAGACGCTGTAGACC
>DATCLP010000567.1:0-5457 GCA_036563855.1 Steroidobacteraceae bacterium
AGGTGATTCGCGCACCGCGCGCGAAACTTGCCTCTCCTTGGGGAGAGGCGGCGAGAGCGAAAGCGTCGCGGTGAGGGGCGACAAGGGCTGCGCCTCTCCGCTATCAACTCTCAACTGTCAACTGAACTGGCTTTATCCGCCGAGCTTGGCTTTGAGCTTCGCGCTCACCGCGCCCATGTCGGCCCGGCCTTGTGCCTTCTGCTTGATGATGGCCATGGCCTTGCCCATGTCCTTGATCGAGCTGGCGCCGGACTGGGCGATCGCCTCGGCGATCAGCGCATCGACCTCGGCCTCGGAAAGCTGTTCGGGCAGATAAGTCTGCAGCAGCTCGACTTCTTTGGTTTCCTTCGCGACCAGATCGTCGCGGCCGCCGCTCTTGAACTGCTCGATCGACTCCTTGCGAGTCTTGATCATCTTCTCGATCACCGCGATCACTTGCGCATCGTCGAGCGTGATGCGCTCGTCCACCTCGCGCTGCTTGATGGCTGCCGTGATCATGCGGATCGTGCCGAGGCGCTCCATGTCCTTGGCGCGCATCGCCGCCTTCATGTCTTCGTTGATGCGATCTTTGAGGCTCATGAGACGGAGGGGGAGGGAAGAATGCGGCCAGGGCATCGAGCCCTGGCCGCGTGCGATCGGATTAGTACGAGCGCGGGCCGCGACCCTGACTCATCTGCATCTCGCGGCTGGCGCGCTTCATGTGCCGCTTGATGGCGGCAGCCTTCTTGCGCTTGCGTTCCTGAGTCGGCTTCTCGTAGAACTCGCGGCGGCGCAGCTCGGTCAGGATGCCCGCCTTTTCGCAGGCGCGCTTGAAGCGCCGCAAAGCGGCATCGAAATACTCGTTCTCTCGGACTCGGACGCTCGGCATCGATACCTCTATAAAAACCCGTACGAAAGCCCGTCGCTACGCAGATCCGGGACGGGCGGAAGGCGCGAAAGTGTAATGATGGACCGGGCGAAAATCAAAAAAATCCCCGGAAATATGCGACATTGGCCAGCCCGGCCGGCGGGTCTGGTAAGTAGGCGATTGAATGAAAGTTTTGGGCATCGAAACCTCGTGCGACGAAACGGCGGCGGCCGTGTTCGACAGCAGTGCCGGGCTGCTGTCGCACCGCCTGTTCAGCCAGATCGAAATGCATGCACCGTACGGCGGCGTCGTCCCCGAGCTCGCCTCGCGGGACCATGTCCGTAAAGTCCTCCCCCTGATCGACGCCGCCCTCAAAGATGCCCAGGTCGACGCGTCGGAGATCCAGGGAATTGCCTACACGGCCGGCCCCGGCCTCGTCGGCGCGCTGCTCGTTGGGTCGGCGGTCGCGCGGAGTCTCGCCTATGCGTGGGGCCGTCCTGCGGTGGGTGTCCATCATTTAGAAGGGCATTTGCTCGCCCCGATGCTCGAGCCCAATCCCCCGGAGTTTCCGTTCCTTGCGCTCCTGGTTTCGGGCGGCCACACGCTCCTTGCCGAAGTGCGCGGGGTGGGCCGATACGAAATCCTGGGTAGCTCGGTCGACGATGCCGCCGGTGAGGCCTTCGACAAGACCGCGAAGGTCTTGGGATTGCCGTACCCGGGTGGGCCTGCGCTCGCGAAGCTCGCCGAAACGGGCCGGCCCGGTCGTTTCAAGTTGCCCCGTCCGATGCTGGATCGGCCCGGCCTCGATTTCAGTTTCAGTGGATTGAAGACCGCAGTCGTCGTGGCGACCCGCGGCCTGACGCTGGACGATGCGGCGCGCGCCGATCTAGCGGCCGAGTTTCAGCAGGCCGTCGTCGATACGCTCGTGGCGAAGTGCCGCCGCGCGCTCGAGCAAACCGGTTTGCGGACGCTCGTAGTTGCAGGCGGTGTCGGCGCGAACCGCTCGCTGCGTACCGCGCTCGCCGAGCTCGGCGATGAATTGGGCGTTGCCGTGAGCTACCCGCGACCCGCCTTCTGTACCGACAACGCCGCGATGATTGCGTACGCCGGATGGTGCCGCCTGTCCTGCGGCGAGCAGGACGATCTTGCGATCCGCGCGACGGCGCGCTGGCCGCTTGATACATTGCGTGCGCCTGCTGCGCCGGCCGTGATTCGTGATGCGTGACGCGCTACCAGTACGAATCACGTTTCACGATTCACGAATCACGACCAACGCCCGATGGACAAAATCTTCCTCAGCTCCCTCACCACCGAATGCATCGTCGGCATTTGGGAATGGGAGCGGCGCGTCAAACAGACCGTCATCATCGATCTCGAGATGGCCGCGGACATTCGTAAGGCCGCCGCGAGCGATCGCATCGAAGACACGATCGATTACAAGAAGGTCGCAAAGCGCCTGCTCGCCTACGTCGGCGAATCGCAGTTTCATCTGGTCGAGACGCTCACCGAGAACATCGCAAAAGTCGTGATCACGGAATTCGGCGTGAGCTGGGTGAAGGTGCGGCTCAATAAGCAGGGCGCGATCCGCGGCGCGCGCGACGTCGGCGTCGAAATCGAACGTCGCCGCGAAGATTACTTGCCCGACGTTCCGCTCGATGCCTGAGGTCTTCATTGCGGCCGGCAGCAATGTCGAGCCGGTGAAAAACTTGAAGCTCGCACTCGCCGAGCTCGAGAAAAGCTTTGCGCCGTTGCGCGTGTCGCCCGCCTATCGCAACAAGCCCATCGGATTCGAAGGCGCGGACTTCATCAATCTCGTCGTCGGTTTCGAGACAGATCTCGAGATTGATGCCGTGCGCCAGCGGCTTCAGGAGATCGAAGGACTGTGCGGACGGCCTCGCACTGCGCCCAAGTGGGGTCCGCGTTCGATGGATCTGGACATCTTGTTATACGGCAATGAGGTGCGCGACGAGCCCGATCTGAAATTGCCGCGTCCGGATCTCGTGCGTCGCGCATACATGTTGAAGCCGATCGCGGACATCGCGCCGGATCTGCGTCATCCGACGCTCGGTAAAACGATGCGGGAGTTGTGGTCCGAATTCGAAGGCAAGGACCACGCGATGAATGTCGTCGAGCTATCGAGCGATTGAGCTACCAGCCGACGCTGCGGCCGCCGTCGACCGCGAGAATCTGGCCCGTCACGAACGGCGCGTCGATGGCAAAGAACAGGGCCGCACGCACGATGTCCTCGGGCGAGCCGCTGCGCTTGAGCATCGTCTTCGAGATGATCTCGTTCTTCATGGCCTCGTCCATGCCGCCTTCGGGCCAGAGAATCGGCCCCGGTGCTATGCCGTTCACGCGCACATCGGGTCCGAGCTCGCGCGCCAGCGAACGCGTCAGCATCACGAGGCCCGCCTTCGCCGTGCTGTACACGGTGTGCTTCGGCAGCGGGCGTTGGGCGTGAATGTCGACCATATTGATGATGAGTCCCTTCGCAGCCCGAAGGTGCGGTGCAGCGGCCTGCGACAGGAACAGCGGGGCCTGCAGATTCGTCCCGATGAGATCGTGCCAATGCTCGAGCGTGATCGAGCCGAGCGGCGTCGGGTAGAACGTCGAGGCATTGTTGATGAGCACATCCAAGCGGCCGAACTTGCCGACCGTCTCCTCGACGAGGCTGGGCAGGACCTGGCTATCCAGCAGATCCGCGCGGAGGACAATGGCAGAATCGGCGCGCGCCGCATTGAGCGCCGCTTGTAACGACTGGGCCTCAGCAGACGACCGATGACAATGAATCGCAACCCGCGCGCCCTGCGCATGAAAGGCCTTCACGAGCGCGGCGCCGATCCGCTTTGCGGCGCCGGTGACGAGCACGACGCGGCCTTCGAGCGGCGGAGTGTCCGATGTGCGCGGCGAAGAGCTCATGCGGGTATGTTCGCCCAACTCGCGGCGGTTGCAAATCGACACGAAGGATCCAGCCGGCTCGGCGAGGGCGCTACGCTTGCGAGGCTCGCATGACCGCCGTCGATTTGCCCGCGCCGACACCCGAAGAGGCCGCGCACAGCGCGCGGCTCGTCGATCGCATCCGCGATGAGATCGATGCCCACGGCGGCTGGATCAGTTTCGAGCGCTTCATGGAAATGGCGCTCTACGAACCGGGCCTCGGCTATTACAGCGCGGGGTCGATCAAGCTCGGGCGCGAAGGCGACTTCGTGACCGCGCCCGAAATCTCGCCGCTCTTCAGCCGGTGTATCGCCAACCAATGCATCGAAGTTCTCGAACGCATCGAAGGCGCGGAAATTCTCGAGCTCGGTGCAGGCTCCGGCATCATGGCCGCGGATATCCTGCTCGAGCTCGAGCGCCAGGGAAGGTTGCCGCAGCGCTATTCGATTCTCGAAGTCAGCGCGGATTTACGCGAACGTCAGCGCGCGACGCTCGCCGAGCGTGCACCTCAGTTGCTCGATCGCGTGCACTGGGTCGATGGGTGGCCTGAGAACTTGCGCGGCATCGTGCTTGCGAACGAAGTGCTCGATGCGATGCCGGTCGAGCGATTCTGCATTCGCAGCGGACAAGTGAACGCCATGGGCGTGACGTGGCAGCTCGGCCGGCTCGATTGGTCGGAAACGCATGCGAATCCGAAGCTCGAAGCCGCCGTGAGAGCGATCGAGGATGCGATCGGCGAGTCCTTACCGGATGGCTATTGCTCCGAGCTCAACATGCGGCTCCATCCGTGGATGAAGGGTTTGGCCGAATCGCTCAGCAAAGGCGTCGCACTCTTCATCGACTACGGCTTGCCGCGCGCGCAGTACTACCGACCCGAGCGACGCGAAGGCACGCTGCTGTGCCACTACCGCCATCGCTTTCACGATGACCCGCTCATCCTCGTCGGCATTCAGGACATCGGCGCCTGGGTGGATTTCACCGCGGTTGCGGAAGCTGCGAGCGACGTAGGCTTCAAAGTCGCAGGCTTCACGACCCAAGCGCTTTTCTTGATCGGCTGCGGCCTCGAACAACATCTCGCCGCTCTCGGCGACGCCGAAATCGTCGACCGTCTCCAACTCGCCCGCCAAACCATGCTTCTCACGCTTCCCGGCGAAATGGGCGAACGCTTCAAAGCGATCGGCCTCACGAAGAACTACGACCACCCGCTGCGCGGGTTTGCGATGAAGGACATGAGCGCGAGCCTGTGAGCGCTCGCGTTCGCGAGCGGCGCACAAACTCGCGCGGCTGAAGGCTGAAGGCTGAAGATAGAAGCGCGCCCGCGCCACCCTGCCTCTCCTCGGGGAGAGGCGGCGAGAGCGAACGCGTCGCGGTGAGGGGAAGCCAATTCTCAATTCTCCATTTGAGCTAGCCCCCTCACGCACTCACTCCGTTCGGCCCTCTCCCGCAAGGGGAGAGGGGGGCTTGATCGCTTCAGCAATCGCTCTCGTGCGCGCCTGCCGAAACTTCTCCGCAATCTGCTCGCCGCTCAATCCCGCGCGCTCTTCTTCCGACACCGTCGCGGCGCGCGCAGCCGCATGCGCGCGCCGCAGAAGATCCGCTTGCGGATACTCGCGATCCTCGAAGCCCTTGCGGCCGCGCGCGTCCGCTTCGCACGCGAGCGCAAATTGCTCGAC
>DATCLP010000568.1:0-10766 GCA_036563855.1 Steroidobacteraceae bacterium
GATTTTTCACCGTGGAGATGGACGTATCGTCCGAGAACGGTCGGTTGAACATCCGTCGTTCGGCGTTGCTGCGCACCGCGCGCAAGCTGATGAAGGGCGAAGTGTTCATCTCCGGAAGTATTTGGAGACGCGCATGACGCACGCCGTCAGTGTGTGCTTGCTCGGGTTCGGCGAGGTCGGCCAAACGCTCGCCGCCGACCTCACGCGCGCAGGTGTGGAACGTCTCGTTGCTTGGGACATTCTGTTCCCGAATCCCGAGAGCATCCCGAGCCGAGGCTTGCAAGGCACGCGCGTGCAAGCCGCCGCCGATGCACCGAGCGCGGTGCGCGAAGTGCAGCTCGTCGTGAGCGCCGTGACAGCGGCGCAAGATGTCAATGCAGCGCGCTCGGTTGCGCCGGGCCTGACACCGGGCACGTTCTATTTGGACTTGAACTCCGTCTCGCCCGGCACGAAGCGCGAAGTTGCCGCGATCGTCGAAAGCACCGGTGCACGCTATGTCGAAGGCGCGGTCATGTCGCCGATCGGACCCAAGCGCATCGCAAGCCCGATCCTGCTCGGCGGTCCGCATGCAGAAGATTTCCTTCCGCTCGCTCGGCAGCTCGGCTTCGCAGGTGCAAGCGTGTTCGCTGCAGAAGTCGGTCGCGCCTCAGCCGCGAAGATGTGCCGATCGGTCATGGTCAAAGGCATCGAGGCCCTGCTCACCGAATCGATGCTTGCCGCGCGAAAGTACGGCGTCGAGCAGACCGTGCTCGATTCGCTGAGCGATCTTTTCCCCGGTCCCGATTGGCGCAAGCTGGCGCAGTACATGATTTCGCGTTCGCTCATTCACGGAAAGCGCCGCGCCGAGGAAATGCGCGAAGTCGCACGCACCGTGGAACAAGCAGGCCTTGCGCCTCACATGAGCGCCGCCTGCGCCGAACGACAAGATTGGGCTGCGCAGTTTCGTCGCACCGCGGATGCGGGGACGCTGGAGGAGATGTTGGATTCGATTTTGTCTGAGGGCCCGGGGCTCGGGGCTCGGGGCGTGGGTCGAAAATGAGTGCCGCTCTCTTGTTGCCCGAGCTCGAACCCCCGAGCCCCGAGCCCATCCATTACGCATAAGGCTACTGCCATGTTGATCATCGACTGTCACGGCCATTACACGACGGCGCCCGAGGCGCATACGAAGTTTCGGGATGCACAGGTCGCCAAGACGAAGAATCCCGAGCTGCCCGATCCGCAGCGGCCGCACATCAGCGACGATGAGATCCGCGAGAGCATCGAGAAGAATCAGCTTCGGATGCAGCGCGAGCGCGGCTCCGATCTGACGTTGTTCTCGCCGCGTGCCTCCGCCATGGGGCATCACATCGGCGATGAGAAGACCTCCATTGCCTGGACCGTCGCCTGCAACGACCTGATCAAGCGCGTCGTCGATCTGTATCCGGAAAACTTCGTCGGCGTGTGCCAGCTTCCGCAATCGCCGGGCGTGTCGCTCGAGAGCTCGATTCGCGAGCTCGAGCGCTGCGTCAACGAGCTCGGCTTCGTCGGGTGCAATCTGAATCCCGACCCTTCGGGCGGACATTGGAACTCGCCGCCGCTCACCGACAAGTACTGGTATCCGTTCTACGAAAAGATGGTCGAGCTCGACGTGCCGGCGATGATTCACGTGTCGGCCTCGTGCAATCCGAACTTCCATGCGACTGGCGCGCATTACATCAATGCGGATACGACCGCCTTCATGCAGTTCATCCAAGGCGATCTGTTCAAGGACTTCCCGACGTTGCGTTTCATCATTCCGCACGGCGGCGGAGCCGTCCCTTATCACTGGGGCCGTTACCGCGGTCTTGCGGACATGCTGAAGCGTCCGCCGCTCAAAGAGCACGTGATGAAGAACGTGTTCTTCGACACGTGCGTATATCACCAGCCGGGCATCGATCTACTCGTGAAGGTGATCGACATCGACAACATCCTGTTCGGCTCCGAAATGATCGGCGCCGTGCGCGGCATCGATCCGGAAACTGGCCATTATTTCGACGACACCAAGCGCTACATCGACAAGCTCGCGATCTCCGACGAGGACAAGCGTCGTATCTACGAGCTCAACGCGCGCCGCGTCTATCCGCGCTTGGACAAGATCCTGAAGGCGAGAGGTCTATGAGCAAGTTCCAGATGGATCCGGATTGGCTCTGCTTCCATCCGAATCCGAGCAAGCCGAAGTTCAAGCTGCCGCCCGGTGCGGTGGATGCGCATTGCCACGTCTTCGGTCCCGGCGACGTCTTTCCGTACGCGCCCGAGCGCAAGTACACGCCGTGCGATGCGCCCAAGGAGAAACTTTGGGAGCTGCGCGACTTTCTGGGCTTCGAGCGCAACGTCATCGTGCAGGCCACCTGTCACGGCAACGACAATCGCGCGCTCGTCGACGCGCTTCGGCACTCGAACGACCGCGCACGCGGCGTCGCGTCGGTCGGACCCAATGTGACGGACGCTGAGCTCAAAGAGCTCCATGAGGCGGGCGTCCGGGGCGTGCGTTTCAACTTCGTCAAACGGCTCGTCGATACGCCGCCGCGCGATGTGCTGATGTCGATCGCCAATCGCATCAAACCGCTCGGCTGGCACATCGTCATTTATTTCGAGGCGCAGGAGCTGCCCGAGCTGTACGACTTTTTCACTTCGCTGCCGACGATCGTCGTCGTCGACCACATGGGCCGGCCCGATGTCACGAAGCCCGTCGACGGTCCGGAATTCGAACTGTTCGTCAAGCTCATGCGCGAGCACGAGAATTTCTGGTCGAAGGTGAGCTGCCCTGAGCGTTTGTCGAAGGTCGGCCCGCCGCACTACGAGGATGTCATCCCTTTCGCACGCAGGCTCGTGGAAACCTTTCCCGACCGCGTGCTGTTCGGCACCGACTGGCCGCATCCGAACATGAAGTCGCACATGCCGGACGACGGCCTGCTCGTGGATTACGCGGGTAAGGTTGCGACGACCCCTGAGTTGCAGCGCAAGCTGTTGGTGGACAATCCGATGAGACTCTATTGGGCGAATTGAGAATGGAGAATTGAGAATGAAGAACGTCAGATTCTTCCTTCGTCTCCTCTCGTCTCTCAAGAAGCCAATTCTCCATTCTCGATTTTCAATTCTCAATTAAAGACCATGGCACTAGACAAGCCTTACGCCGACATTCCCGGCACCACGATCTTCGACGCGGATCAGGCGCGCCGCGGGTATTGGTTGAATCAATTTGCGATGTCGCTCATGAAGCCCGAGAACCGCGAGCGGTTCAAAGCGGACGAGCGCGCGTACCTCGACGAATGGAAGATGACCGAGGAGCAGAAACAAGCCGTGCTCGCGCGCGATTACAACAAGATGATCGAGCTCGGCGGGAACATTTATTTCCTCGCGAAGATCTTCGCGACCGACGGCAAGAGCTTTCAGTACGCCGCTGCATTGATGACGGGCATGAGTCAAGAGGAGTATGCCCAGATGATGTTGAAAGGCGGCCGCTCTCCCGAAGGCAACCGTTACATCGGAGAGAAGTCGAATGGCTAGGATCACTGCAGGCGTGACCACATCGCACGTGCCGGCGATCGGCGCGGCGATCGATCTCGGCAAGACGCAGGAGCCGTATTGGGCACCCGTCTTCAAGGGCTACGAGTTCTCCAAGCAATGGATGAAGGAGAACACGCCCGACGTCATCTTCCTCGTCTACAACGATCACGCGACGGCGTTCGACTTGAACTTCGTGCCGACGTTCGCGATCGGCTGCGCGGAGGAATTTCAGCCGGCCGACGAAGGTTGGGGCCGGCGTCCTGTGCCTGTCGTGAAGGGTCATCCGGAGCTCGCGGCGCACATCGCACAGTCCGTCATTCAAAGCGACTTCGACCTCACGATCATCAACAAGATGGACGTCGACCACGGCCTGACCGTACCTCTGTCGCTCATGTTCGGTCAGCCGAAAGAGTGGCCGTGTCGCGTCATTCCGTTTGCCGTGAACGTCGTGCTCTATCCGCCGCCTTCGGGCATGCGCTGCTATCAGCTCGGCAAGGCGATTCGCCACGCCGTCGAATCGTTCGACCAGGACCTCAACGTGCAGATTTGGGGAACCGGCGGCATGAGCCATCAGTTGCAGGGGCCCCGCGCCGGATTGATCAACAAGGAATGGGACAACCGATTCCTCGATCGGCTGATCGAAGAGCCCGACGAGCTCGCGAAAGTGCCGCACATCGAGTACGTGCGCGAAGCGGGCTCGGAAGGCATCGAGCTCGTCATGTGGCTGATCATGCGCGGCGCGCTCGATCCGAAAGTGAAGCTCGTGCATCGCTTCTATCACGTGCCCGCCTCGAACACGGCGGTCGGGCATCTGATTCTCGAAAACCCACGGTGATCGTTGATCGCCTCGTTTTTGCAACTTCAGCAGGTCAGAAACATGAAGATCGTTCTCGCCGGGGCCGGAGCGTTCGGCCAAAAACATCTGGACGCCATCAAACAGATCGACGGTATCGAAGTCGTGTCGCTCGTCGGACGTCAGCTCGAGCCGACGAAGCAAGTCGCAGAGAAATATGGCATCAAGCACGTGACGACCGATCTTGCCGAGGCGTTAGCGCAGCCGGGCGTCGAAGCGGCGATCCTGTGCACGCCGACGCAAATCCATGCATCGCAGGCCATTCAATGCATGAAGGCCGGCAAGCACGTGCAGGTGGAAATCCCGCTCGCGGATAGCTGGAAGGACGCACAAGAAGTCGACCGAGTGCAGAAGGAGACCGGCCTCGTGTGCATGGTCGGGCACACGCGCCGCTTCAATCCGTCGCATCAATGGATCCACAAGCGCATCAAGGCGGGCGAGCTGAAGATCCAGCAGATGGACGTGCAGACCTATTTCTTCCGCCGCACGAACATGAATGCGCTCGGCCAGCCGCGTTCCTGGACGGATCATCTCTTGTGGCACCACGCGGCGCACACCGTCGATCTGTTCCAGTATCAGACCGGCGAGGAGATCATCACCGCCAATGCAGTTCAGGGCCCGAAACATCCTGAGCTCGGCATTGCCATGGACATGTCGATCCAACTCAAGTCCAAGGGCGGCGCGATCTGCACGTTGTCGCTGTCGTTCAACAACGACGGACCGCTAGGCACGTTCTTCCGCTACATCTGCGACAACGGCACCTATATCGCCCGCTACGACGATCTCATCGACGGCAAGGACAACAAGATCGACGTGTCGAAAGTCGATGTGTCGATGAACGGCATCGAGCTGCAGGATCGCGAGTTCTTTGCCGCCATTCGCGAGAAGCGCGAGCCGAACGCGAGTGTCGCGAAGGTGCTGCCGTGCTATCGCGTTCTGCACGAGCTCGAGCAAAAGCTCGAAAGCCAGCCTTGATATAGTCGCCGCGCTCGGCCGCGGTATCTGCGCCGCGGCCGAGCGTTCCGAGCCCACAGCCCAGCACCCAGCCCCGTGCCCATGAAGACTCGTCGAATCGGACCTTTCGAAGTCGCCGAGATCGGACTCGGCTGCATGAACCTGAGTCATGCCTATGCGTCGCCGCCACCTGCGGAGGAAGCGAAGAAAGTCATTCTGCGAGCGCTCGAGCTCGGCGTGACGCATTTCGATACGGCGGCGTTGTACGGCTTCGGCGCGAACGAATCGCTCGTCGGTGAGGTGCTCGAGCCGCATCGGCAACGCATCGTGCTCGCGAGCAAGTGCGGGATGACCGGCGTCGACGGCAAGCGCGTCATCGATGGCCGACCGGAAACGTTGCTGCGGACGTGCGATGAAGCATTGCAACGCCTGCGTACGGACGTCATCGACCTCTATTACTTGCACCGCTGGGACAAGAAGGTGCCGATCGAAGACAGCATGGGCGCGCTTTCCCAACTCGTGAAGGCGGGCAAGGTGCGCGCCATCGGCTTGTCCGAGGTTTCCGCAGCAACGCTGCGCAAGGCACACGCCATTCATCCGATCGCTGCGGTGCAGAGCGAATATTCGCTTTGGACGCGCAATCCCGAGATCGCTCTCCTCGATACCTGCGAGCAGCTCGGCATTGCGTTCGTCGCGTTCTCGCCGCTCGGGCGCGGTTTCCTCACCGACTGCATCAAGGATCCCTCGACCTTCCAACCGAAGGACATCCGCCGCGGCATGCCGCGCTTCCAGGAGCCGCATTTTTCGCAGAATCTCCGCCTGCTCGCGGAGCTTCGTTCGATTGCCGCTGAAGTTGGCGCAACACCTGCGCAGGTTTCGCTTGCGTGGCTCCTGCAAAAGAAGCCGTTCATCATTCCGATCATCGGCACGACGAGCATTGCGCATCTGGAAGAAAATCTCGGCGCCGCTGACGTCACGCTCTCGCCGGCGATCGTCGAAAGACTCGAGATGCTCATCAACGAGCACACCGTGAGCGGACCGCGCTATCCGGCAGAAACGCAGAAAGAGATCGATACGGAAGAGTTCTAGCGCGCCTCAACGAGGCCCAGCTCTGCCACTGCGCGTGCAGCTTCGCCGATCGCAGCGTGCGCATAGGCGCTCATCGCCGCATCCGAGTTGGCGATCGCCACTCGCCCCATCGGTTGGCGGGCGATCGATGCCGACGAGGGATCCACGTCCTCATCGAACAAGCTGTTGAAGCCGTACGCATAGCCGTGCGCCCACCGGTAGACGGTGACGGCGGCAACATCCCGTTTCGGATCGAACGACCCGCCGAGAATCCGGCGAAGCTCGTCGAACGCGTGCGATTCGAACTGTGCGAAACTGGTTTCGAGCAACGCTCTGCGCCCCGCCCTCCAGGCTTCGCGCTGATCCTTCGCGTCGTTCGGAATGGGTACGTGAACCAGATGCAGCACAATGGGCTCGTCGGGCGTCCTCGCGAAACGATAGTTGCCGAGGCTGACCGGATAGTCGAGCTTGAGGCGCGCGTAGACGCCCATCGTGTTCGTCACTTCGTGCACACCCGCTCTCACCCACGGTCGCCAATTGCGAACCGCGATCTTCACGTACACCAGCGGTGCTTTGACGCCCGCCGCTAGAGCGGAATGCTGCGACTCCGAGAGCTCGGGCATCACATGGCGCAGCATCATGTTGTAGCCGGCGTAAACGACATGCCGTGCACGCACCCGTCTGAGCTCTCCTTCGTGCACGTAACCCACATCGACACTACCTTCACGGTTCGCAAGCGAAACGACCGTGCTCTCGAGACGCAGCCGCGTCGCAGTCCCAGGCACATCGAGACGCGAATAGTCGAACGGGGCTGTGACGATGTCCTCCATCGTGTTGCCGGGTGCAACGCCTGGAATCAGACGCCGAACGAGCAAACGTGCAATCGACGCGTTGCCGTCGGGGAAATGATAGATGTAAGGATCTTCCAGCTTCGCGGCATCGCTCGAATGCGTCGGCAATCCAAGTCCCGAGAAACCCGGATAGCCCGCCGCAGCAGCTTCGACCGCCGGCAATAGGTCGATACCGACTGCAAAGAAATCGTGCGGGCGTTTCTGGAACGTGTCGGCGGCACGGCGCGGCAAGTGCCAATGCTCGAGCAAGAACTTGCGGTAGCTCACCGAGCCGAGCAATGCCATCTTCTCCACGATGGATTTGCGCGGCCAGAAATCGCGAGCCTGCGTGTACAGCGCGACGAGCGCTTCGCGGGCGCGCGCATCGAGCGGGAAGTCGCTGATGAATTCGCGTGCCGAGCGTGCATTCAACCGATCGGGAGGAATGTCGTCGGCGATCATGGGCGTCGGATCGCCGCTGACGAGTCGGTCGACGCCGAATGCTTCGCGCGTGAACAAAAGGCCTCGCGACAGGCCGAGATCCGGATACAGCGTGCGATGAAATGCGGTTTCGAAGCGCTCGAGATCGACGCCGAGATCGCGCAGGAGCGCCAACGCTGTTTCGCTCCAGAGCTCGCGAGGCGACTGAATCGATTCGCTGCCGCCGTAGCTAATGAGCAACTTGCCATCGACGCGCATCTCGCAACGTCGTGCGTGGCCGCCGAAATCGTCGTGATTGTCGAGAATCAAGATGCGCGCTTTGGGATCGCGCTGACGGACGAAATACGCGGCGGCAAGACCGCTGATTCCCGCCCCAACGACGAGAACGTCGACGTCGCCTTCCACGGGCAATCGCGACACATCGAAACGGTGTCCGTCGCGAAGCGCATGTGCGGCGATCGCCGATTCGTCGGTACTGCCGCGCATACCCAGCCTTTCGGGCGGATACCGGCGCGGATCCGTTTGTGCGCGTGCCGCAGGGCTCAACGTCGCGCCGATCGCCAGCGCGACGCCGTTCAGAAAATCGCGGCGAGTGATGGACACGTGAGATCCCGGTATCGCAAGCCGTGCTCGCGATCGTACCTCAAGGAATGAAGGTCCGGGTTCTTGCAGGCGAGCACGCTCGATGCGCTCGCCGGATCAAGAGCTCCTCCCCGCTGAGCGCCGGGGAGGAGCGCTATTCACGACTACTTCTGCAGCGCTTCGTAGACGAGCTTCACCGATTCGGTGCGGAAATTCACGGCGCCAGGGCCGGCGCCGCCGCGGCGCTGAATCATGCCGATGTAGAACAGCTCGTTCGTCGGATCGATCCAGAACCAGGTACCTGCGATACCGAACCAGGAATACGTGCCCTTGCCTTGCACGGACTTGGCAGCCACGGGATCGTAGATCACCGCGAAATCGAGCCCGAAGCCCGAACCCGCATTACCGCTCGTTGCGGCATTGCCGTCGAAGCCGACGCGCAGATCGCCGATGTGGTTCTGAGTCATCAGCTCCACGGTCTCGGGCTTCAGGATGCGCGCGCCGTCGAGCTCGCCCTTGTTGAGCAACATCTGGCAGAAGCGTGCGTAGTCGTGGATCGTCGACACGAGCCCGCCACCGCCGGATTCGACGTGATCGGCCTCGAAGAAACCGCGGCCCGGAGACTCGGGCATCGGCGCGAGCTTACCGGCGTTGCGATCCCACGCATACACGGTGGCAAGGCGCGACCGTTCGGACGGCGGCACGAAGAACATCGTGTCGTTCATGTGCAGGGGCTGGAAGATGTGGTCCTTGAGGTACTGGCCGAACGTCTTGCCGGACAAACGCTCGACGATGGCGCCTTGAATGTCCACCGCAATCGAATACGACCAGCGCTCGCCCGGTTGAGCCAGCAGCGGAATTTTCGCGATCGTATCGATCATGGACTTCATGTCCGGTTTGCCGAGCGGATTCTCCTTCGCGAACATCTGATCGACCGGATGGAACTGCGCCAGACCGTAGCCGAATCCCGCAGTGTGCGTCATCAGCTCGAGCATCGTCGGCGGGCGCTTCAGATCCTCCAAGCCGGAGTCCTTGCTCCGCATCACTTTGAGGTTGGCGAACTCGGGCACGAACTTCGTGATCGGATCGTCGAGCTTCCAGAGTCCCTTTTCGTAGAGCTGCATCAGCGCAACGCCGGTGACCGGCTTCGTCATCGAATAGATACGAAACAGCGTCTTCTCGGTCATCGGCACGCCCGTCTCGAACGACTGCACGCCATGCGAAGTGAATTGCGCCACTTTGCCTTTGTGGACGAGGAGAGTGACGATGCCGGAGACCTCGCCCTTGTCGACGGCCTCCTTCATGCGGGCGTCGAGCTTCGCAAGGCCTTCCTGACTGAAACCCGCCTTCTCGCCTACGACGTCCGCCGGCGTCGGCGACGCGCCGGGACTCGCAGACTGTACCGAAGCTGCGCCTGCCGACGCGGTGAGCAACGCCGCCACGACGACGACGAGCCAACGTTTGGAAGCAGTCTGATGTGCGCGCAATGACGAGATCATGCGTTGGACCCCCTGCGATTCGGTGTCGCGGGAGTATCGCGCACGGCGCCGTTCGCTGTCGGACAAGAAGTTTCAATTCGCAGGTCCTTCGGACCGGGCATGATGCGCCATGTCACCGGGACTCGAAGCCCGGGATGGCTCCAGGGCCGCCCTTACAGACGGAGCTGCAGCGCGATTCGCGCGTCGCTAGTCCGGCGCATCCGTACTGACCCGCTCGCCTTCGTGCGGCTGCGGGTTACGGACAAAGCCGAACACCTCGGGCAGATCTGCAGCGTCGATCCGGACGACCGGCACGCGTGCGCGACCCAGCGCCAGGATCGCATCGGTTTCGGTGTGGGAAGGCTTTTCGAGGAGAGCGGCGATGTCCTCTTCATCGATCGCATGGTCGGCGATGCTCAGCCGTTCCAGCACCCAATCGAGATCGCCGCCATAGACCTCGCCGAGCCCATGCTCCGTCGACAAGGATAACGTTCCGACCTCGTCGAGAATCGCCTGCGTCGGACGCTCTACTCGCAATCCCGTATGCGTCTTGAAGCCATCGCCTTCGCGTCGCAGGACGAACGGAGCGTATTCGAGATCGATGTATCCACGCTGCGGTCCGTTCTGGAAATACCAGCGTCCGTGCTCATCGACGCCGTAATTACGATTCATCGTCTCGACGATTCTCGGATGAGAAATCGCTTGCCCTTGAATCAGCCAACGGCCGCGCCGGTCGAGACCGAGCCAGCCGAACAAGGCCGGCACGTTCGGCCACCGCTTCATGGCTTTGAGGACCCAGTCTTCCATAATTGAGAATGAAGAATTGAGAATTGAGAACTGAAGGAGCCCAGTTGCCAACAATCAGCGCAAGGAGTGAGTTTCGCAATTCGCTCTTACAGCGCGAAGGTGTGGAAAGTTCGCATCTCCCGACCACATCACTCTCCATTCTCCCACGATCTAATCTTCAGTTCTCAATTCCCCATTCTCAATTCCGAACTTCCTCTCTCCAACCAATTCTCAATTCTCCATTCCGAG
>DATCLP010000569.1:0-3610 GCA_036563855.1 Steroidobacteraceae bacterium
CTCGAGATCCTTGCGTGCGAGCGGCGCGGCGAGGCGAATCGTGGCCTCGCGCTCGCCGGCATCGAGATCCGCGACGACGAGGAATTCTTCCTGCGCGAGGCTTTGCGTACCGACGACCTGAGCGCCTCGCCCGCTCGACAACAAATAGCGGCCGCTGCCTCCACGTGCCATTGCAATTCGATCGGGGTAGGCGAGCGCGAGGAGCACGCCTGTATCTCGATCGACGTCGCCGCGATCGGCCGTATTTGGATCGATACGCAATTGCCGGGCGAGTTGGTCGACGCTACGCAATACGCGTTGTCGTGCGGCGGCGTCCACGGTGAATCCACGCGGTTTCGATCGCTCGCGTATTGCGTCGAGCCGCAAGCGTAGATCGATATCCGATGCGGACCGATCGATGCTGCGCAACACGTCGCGTTCGCCGAGCAGGGCCGCGATCTCGAGCGCAAGGCGCGTGCCGCCCAGCTCGAGCGAGCGCACGATCATGTGCGCAAGGCGAGGGTGCGTTCCGAGCGCGGCAATCGCGCGGCCATGTTCGGTGATGCGTCCGTCGCGATCGAGCGCTTCCAGTGATCGCAGTAGATCGCGTGCTTGAGTGAATGCGGCGGCGGGCGGCGGATCGAGCCACTTGAGCGCGAGAGGGTCGGCGACGCCCCAGTTCGCCAGCTCGAGCGCAAGCGGCGCCAAATCCGCTTCCAGAATCTCCGCCGGCGATCGTGCGGCCAAGGAGGCGTGCTCGCTTTCCGACCACAGCCGATAACACACGCCGGGTTCGAGTCGTCCGGCGCGGCCGCGGCGTTGGTCGGCCGATGCGCGCGAGATCCGCGTCGTTTCGAGACGGCTCATGCCGGTAGGCGGATCGAAGCGCATGCGACGTTCGAGACCAGAATCAACGACGATGCGAATGCCCTCGATCGTGAGGCTCGTCTCGGCGATGTTCGTTGCGAGCACGACTTTGCGACTTCCCGGGCGGCTCGGACGAATCGCCTCATCCTGCTGTTCGATCGGCAGATCGCCGTAGAGCGGCAGCACGCGGGTGCCAGGCGGGAGCTGATGTTCCTCCAAGAGACGCAACGTGCGATGAATCTCGCCTTGGCCCGGCAAGAAGACCAACACATCGCCATGCTCGGTTTCGAGCGCGCGTACGACCGTTGCAGCCACGATTTCGGCGAGCGGCCGTTCGGGACTTGCGCTGCGTGCAGCGCGAGAAAGCGGTTCTCGATAGTGCGTTTCGACCGGATACGAACGACCGCTAGACGAGACGATCGGCGCATCGCCGAGCGATCGCGCGACCGCCGCGCTATCGAGCGTTGCCGACATGACGAGCACGCGTAGGTCTTCGCGCAGAGTCGCTTGCGCATCGAGCGTCAATGCCAGTCCGAGGTCGGCCTGAAGGCTCCGCTCGTGAAACTCGTCGAAGATCACGAGCGCGACCCCTTCGAGTGCGGGATCGCGTTGTAGCCATCTTGTCAGAACGCCTTCCGTGACCACCTCGATTCGTGTCTTCGAACCGACACGCGTATCGAGCCGCGTGCGATAGCCGACTGTGCCGCCGATCTGTTCACCGAGCGTGCCTGCCATGCGAGTAGCAACTGCGCGTGCTGCAAGTCGTCGCGGCTCGAGCATGACGATCTTGCGATCTTGCACCCAGGCCTCATCGAGCAGCGCCAGCGGGACTCGCGTCGACTTGCCGGCGCCGGGCGGCGCTTGAAGTACGACGTTGCGTGAGGTCGATAGCGCTGCGCGCAACTCGGGCAGCGCTTCGTCGATCGGTAAAGGGTCGGTCACGGTTCTCGATGGTGCAGACGCAGGCGCAGGACCTTGAAGCCCTCTCGCATGCGTCAAAACTTGAAAGCCGCCATGCGGCGGCAGCAATCGGTTCGGCAGAGCCTAGCGAAATTCTTCGAGTGCGAGTAGGGAAAAAACACGGCAGCGGCCGAGATAGCCGTTCGTTCCGAGGACTCGCGGCTCGGAACGCGCAGGATTGATACACTCTCATCATGAGTACGCCGACAGCCAATGTGCCGCCCGCACCGCGCCAGCTCAGCGAGGTGCTCGACCTCGAGCAGCTCGACACGAACCTATTTCGCAGCCGGGTCAACCAGGTCAACCGCAATCGCTCGTTGTATGGCGGGCAAATTCTCGGCCAAGGCCTCAAGGCTGCGGCGCTTACCGTCGACCCGTCGCGCACGGCCCATTCGCTGCACGGCTACTTCCTGCTCGCAGGGATGAGCGACATTCCAGTCATCTACGACGTGGAGCTCACGCGCGACGGCGGAAGCTTTTCGACGCGCCGCGTCGTGGCGCGGCAGCGAGGCAAGACGATCTTTCACATGGAGTTGTCGTTTCATCGTGCCGAGCAAGGGTTCGAGCACGAAGTCGAGTTGGATATCGATGCCCCGGATCCAGACCAGTTGCCGAGCGTCGCCGAGCTCGCGCGTCGGTATGCCGATCGCGTACCTGCCGATATCGCCGCGCAGCTCAATCGCGACATCGTCGAGATGAAGCCGGTGAGCCCGGAGGATTTTTTCATGCGCAAGGCGCAGACGACGCGCGGCCTCTACTGGATTCGCTCCGTGTCCAAGCTGCCGGACGATCTATTGACGCAGCAGGCGGGACTTGCCTACTTATCCGATTACTTCCTGATCTCGACGGTCACGCTGAAACACACGGTATCGGCGATGTCGGCCGATATCATGATGGCGAGCCTCGATCATGCGATGTGGTTTCATCGCCCGGCCCGCGCGGACGATTGGTTGCTGATCGACGTGAACAGCCCATTTGCGGGAGGCGCGCGCGGTCTGACGATCGGTCGCGTGTTCGATCGCAATCGACGGTTGATTGCGTCGATTGCGCAGGAAGGGCTCGTACGCCCGATTAATGCGAACCGGAGCCGAGCTCCTTGAGCACTCGACTTCTATGGCAGCTCAATGCGGATGCCATCGGGTTTGAGGCGGCGCAATTCTCCGGCAATGAACGCCTGCAGAAACACATGCCGCGTCGTCGCAGGGCTCACTTCCATGGCCCCACGTTCGTTGAGCTCGAGCTTATATGGAATTTGTGCGAGAAGCGGGTCCTTGCCGATCTCCTGCCACCGTGACCGCAGCTCCTCGGGCGTCAGTCGGTGCAGCAGGGGATTTGGATTCGGCTGAATGCGAGCGTTCATCGCCATACGATCCCTGATGTGCCGATGTCGGGCACTTTACGCGCGTCCGAGGTGAGAGCGCAAACGCGACGCAAGATTGGCCGTCGTCGGACTCGCTTTGCCAGCTCATCGCCGTCCTGCGGCTGCGGTGGAGGTTCGGCCGGACGTCAGCGTTGCATCGCGCAATCTCTCGATATCGCGTTTGCCCAAGAGCTTGAATTGACCTGGTTTCAGCTCGGGCGCACGCAGCGGACCGATCGCAACGCGTTCGAGCTCGCGTACCTTCAATCCGACGCGAGCGAGCATGCGGCGGATCTCGCGGTTCTGTCCTTCGCGTAACGTGATGCTGAGCAGCGTACGGTCTCCTCGGCTGCGATCGACCAAGCGCTTCAGAATCCGCACCGATTCGGCGGACGCACGCTTTGCGGCCTTCGCGCCGTCCGCGGTCGGCGTGATCAAATACAT